>JBBJNX010000354.1:0-2940 GCA_037721115.1 Candidatus Limnocylindria bacterium | reverse complement strand
ATTGGCGCGCCGAAGTCCGGAACGACGGCGATGTACGCGTACCTGCGCGAACATCCCGCCCTCTTCCTGCCAGAGCGAAAGGAGCTTCGCTACTTCGGTCGCGATCTCGAGATCCGCGACCGGCGCCCACTGACGATGGACGAGTATCTCGCCCACTTCGCCGCCGCCAATCCCGGGCAGCTGGTCGGCACGGCGTATGTGTGGTACCTGTTCTCAACCGAGGCTGCCCGCGAAATCGTCGGTTTCAACCCCGACGCGCGGATCATCGCCATGCTGCGCAATCCGATCGAGATGCTCCATGCGCTTCACGGCGAGCACCTATCCAACGGGAACGAGGAGATCGGGGACTTCACGGCGGCTCTTCATGCGGAGCCGGATCGACGCATGGGGCGGCGGATTCCCCGGCATGCGCACCTCGTGCAGGGCCTCTGGTACTCCGCAGTGCCGCGCTACACCGAGCAGATGAAGCGATACGCGGATGCATTCGGTCGTGAACGGCTGCACGTGATCCTTTTCGACGATTTCGCGGGCGAGCCCGAGGCCGCGCTTCGCGGGGTGCTGCGCTTCCTGGAGGTCCCCGACGATGGGCCGCAACCCACGTTCGAGGTGGTCAATGCCAGCAAGCGGACGCGCAGTCAACGATTCCGGCATTTCCTGGCGAGACCGCCGGAGGTGCCGCGCCGCGTGATTCGTCGCATCGTGCCGGTACCTGTGCGACGCGCTCTGTACGATCGCGCGAAGGGACTGAACGTCGTGCCCGCATCCCGTCCCGCGATGCCGCCCGAGACCCGAGAGTGGCTGCGCGTTCAGTTCAGCGAAGAGGTGAAGCGCCTCTCAGCGTTCCTCGATCGAGATCTCACGCATTGGACGGCTCCGCCGGCCGAGACAGCCTCGAAATCCGGTTAAGGACGACGATCCCCACAACGCTGAGCTCAAGCCGCGCCGTCGAGCACGCGTTCACAGACGATCAGGAGCTCATTCACCGCTTCTGCGGTCGGAGCATCGATCTCACAGCCGGCTCGCCGCGCATGGCCGCCGCCTCCGAACACGCCCGCGATGTGGGTGGCGTCGACTGCCTCGCTGACGCGCAGGCTGACCCGGGTGCGCCGCGGCCCCACCTCGCGCAGCAGAATCGAGATATCGGCGCCCTTCGCCTTCGCAATGAACTCGGCCAGCCCGTCAGCGTCGTGATTCTCGGTGCCGGTCGCGTCGAGCATCTCCTGCGTCAGGACGGTGTAGATGATGCGGCCGCTCCGGCGCTGTCCGATACCGTGGAGCATGCGTCCCCACAGGGCCAGGGTGGGATACGGCAGATCGGCCAGGACTCGGCGGTGGATGAGTGCACTGGGCGCGCCGGCGTCGACGAGGTCGGCGGCGATACGGAGCGTATCTCCGCTGGTGCTCGGGTCCGAGAATCCGTGGCTGTCGCGGACTATGCCTGTAAGCAGCGCCTTGCTGAGATCTTTGTCCAGCCCACCGCCTATATGGGGCAAGGCGGCGTCGATCACCTGGCAGGTCGCCGCAGCGTCAGGGTCGACGAGGTTGACCGCGCCGAACCGTGCGTTCGTCACGTGGTGATCGACGTTGATCAGGCGCGCTCGGTCGAGCCAGGCAGCGTGCTCGACGCGGACCCGTCCGACCCGCTCGAGCGTGGCCGCATCACACACCACGGCCACGTCCGGCTCGAGGGCGGGCGCCTGGCGGAAGGCGTCGAACAGCGGCAGGAAGTCCAGCGCCGGGGCCGGCGGGTCGACGCTCACGATCTCCCACTCTTTGCCGAGCCGGCGCGCGATGAGCGCGATGGCCACGGCTCCGCCGATCGTGTCGGCGTCGGGATTCTCGTGGCAGAGCGCCGTGATGCGCTCGGCCCCGCGCATTGCTGCGGCCAGCGCCTGTTGGTCTTCTGTCATGCGGTCAATGATCGTCACCGGCTCCTCCGCTATTCTCCCGCGGGCGGCACGCTGTCGGGCGGGTCCGCGCTCTGGTGACGGATTCTAGTCGCCGATGGAGGACGCATGGGTTTCGAGGCCTGGATCACGCTCGCGGTGGTAATCGTTTTGGTCACCGTGCTCGCGCGCGAGGCGATCCAGCCGGCCTTCGCGGTCCTCATCGCCATGATCTTCCTCCTCCTGATCGGCGTCATCGACGGCGACCAGGCGTTCGCGGGCTTCAGTAATGAGGCGCCGATCGTGGTGGCGTCGCTGCTCGTCTTCGCGCGAGCCGCCGACATCTCGGGCCTCCTTCAGCCGGTGATCGATCGGTTCATCGGTCATGGACCAGCCCCCCGAGGCCTGCTGGCGCGAATCCTGTTCCCGCTGACGCTGGTGTCAGGCTTCCTGAACAACACCACGATCGTCGCGATGTCGATTCCTGCCGTCGTCGACCTCTGCAACCGGAAGGGACTGTCCCCTTCACGATTCCTGATGCCGATCTCGTATGCCGCGGTGCTGGGAGGCGTGACCACCACGATCGGCACGTCGACCAACCTCACGGTGTCGGGTCTCCTGCGCGAGTCCGGCCAGGAACCACTCGGCCTGTTCGAGCTGATGCCGGTGGGCCTGCCGATCGCGCTGGTGGGCACCCTCGTGCTGACACTCATCGCCGGTCGCCTGCTTCCCGACCGTGGTAGTGACCGGGTCGAGGCACCCGGTGAACGAGACTATTCGGTGAGCATGGTGGTACAGCGCGACGGCCCGATCATGGGTCGCACCGTCGAGCAGGCCGGGCTGCGCCAACTTGAGGGTGTCTACCTGGTCGCCATCGAGCGCGACGGTCAGCGAATCGCGCCCGTCAGCCCGGAAACCGAGCTGCATGCGCGCGACCTGCTCACCTTCGTCGGGCGCGTTGATCAGGTGGTCGACCTTCAGCGAACGCGCGGCCTGCAGTCGACCCATCGGCGCCAGATCAAGCAGCTCGACGGGGATCGGCACGACAGGCGCC
>JBBJNX010000353.1:0-2942 GCA_037721115.1 Candidatus Limnocylindria bacterium | reverse complement strand
GCGCGACGCCCCGCCAGCGAAGCGTCACACGGCGGCGTCGTCGGGCAAGCAGCTCATCCACGTCGTGGATGGCCATCAGCCGTCCGGCGCGAATGATCGCGACCCGGTCGCACAGCCGCTCGACCTCTGACAGCACGTGCGAGCTGAAAAAGACGGTGCGTCCTTCCCGGCGCAGCTCATCGAGGATGCGGTAGAACGCCTGCTGCATGAGTGGATCGAGACCTTCGGTCGGCTCGTCGAGGATCGCCAGTTCCGGGTCGTGCTGGAGCGCCTGCACCACGCCGATCTTCTGGCGCATGCCGCGCGAGTAGTCGCGCACCTTCCGCTTCAGGACCGATGCGGACAGCTCCAGCCTCTGGCACAGCTCACCACGTCGATACGGCTCGCGGCCCTGCATGTCGACGAGATAGTCGAGCACCTGCTCCCCGGTCAGCGAGTCGTACAGCGCGATGCCTCCGGGCAGGTAGCCGGTCAATCGCCTGATCTCCACCGACTCGCGCGCGACGTCCATGCCGAGGACGCTTGCCTCTCCGCTGGTGGCGTGGAGAAAGCCAAGGAGGGTGCGGATCATGGTCGACTTCCCGGAACCGTTCGGGCCCAGAAAGCCGAAGATCTCTCCCTGCCGGACATCGAGCGTCAGGCCGCTGAGTGCCTGGACCGACCCGTAGTGCTTCGTCAGCCCCTGGGTACTGATGGCCGAGGTCGAGGGCATGTCCTGCATCGCTATGATCCTAGCGTCCTCCAACCGTTCGGGTTCAGCCGCCGTCCTCAGTCGACCTCGGCGAGCGCATCGGCGAACAGCTCGTAGGTCTCCTCGCTGAAGAGGATGAAGCGGACGATCTCGACCCCGGTTTCGCCGCGCAGGACCGCGGCGACCGTCTGCACCGCCACCCGCGCCCCATCCGGGGGCGGATACCCGTAGATTCCCATGCTGATCGCAGGGAAGGCGACGCTTCGTGCCCCGAGCTCGTCGGCGAGGCTCAGGCAGGACCCATACGCCGCGGCGAGGAGCTCCGGCTCAGCATGGTCCCCGCCGTTCCAGACGGGGCCGACGGCGTGGAGCACCCAGCGCGCCGGCAGATCGTACGCATCGGTGGCAACCGCGGTGCCGGTCGGGGTTCCGTTTGGATAACGGCGTTGCAGCTCGGCGAGCAGGCCGGGCCCGGCGGCCCGATGGATGGCGCCGTCGACGCCACCGCCGCCACGGAGTGCCTCATTCGCCGCGTTCGCGATGGCGTCGACTCGCTCGGTGGTGATGTCGCCGCGCGCAAGGTCGAGCCGCCGCTCGCCGACGATGATGCTGTCCGTCACCCGGTGAAGGTACCCGACCGCCGCTACGTCAGTCCCCGCGACGTCGCTGTGCAGCCAGGAAGCGGCGCGCGTCGTCCATGATCGGAAAGACGAGACCGATACGGTCCTCGGCATCGAGGAGCCGGCGGAGGAGCGCCTTTGCCTCGTAGAGGTCGGCCATCGCCCGGAAGCCTGGTTCCGGATCGGCGCTGGGTAGCCTGATCGTCGCATTGGGCAGAATTTGAAGGGCCATGCTCGCGACCATAGGCCCGCTGGGTCAACGAAAGGTTAGGCGCGCGTCAAGTCGAGGGCGTGCATTCGACCGGTCGCGGGGGCGAGAAGTACTCGACATTCACGAGCCGGTCACCCGAGAGGGTCAGTGCCCAGACGCTGCCTTTGGCTGCCACGATCGGCCCTGGTCCGTCGAGGTCGTCAGCCGTCATGAGCCGGGTGATGAGATCGGGGATGACGTCTCCCTGTGAGCAGACGACGGCATCTCGATCCGGATCGGTCGACCGCAGGAGCGCGGCCGCCTCTTCCTCCCGCCCCGGATAGCAGATTTCCGAGAGGACCGGCTCCTCCTGAACCGCGATGCCGAGCGCATCGGCGAACGGTGCAACGGTATCGACACACCGCGCCAGGTCCGCCGATGCGATCCGCGCGACGTCGAACCGCGCGAACAGCCGCACCAGCTCATCTGCCTGCGCTTGGCCGCATTCGTCGAGCGGTCGCGCGCGATCCTCACCGCGCCATTTCGAGCGGCTGCCGGCGTTGGCGTGGCGGACCAGAAGCACTGTCCTCGTCGGCGCCGGACCCTGGGAAAAGCGCCGGAGAAGGTCGCGATCGGTCTCGCGTGTCAGTAGTTGCTCGGCTTCGGAGAGGGGTGACCAGCGCATCTCGTCCACCTCGCGATTCGGCGTGAAGGTGCCCGTCGCCGCCTGCATGGCCCACCAGCGGACGACCTTGGGTCGCGAGGTCTTCCCGATCACCTTGTCATAGCGCGTCTCACCGAGCGGTCGCCCGACGCGGACGTGCAGGCCCGTCTCCTCGAGCACTTCGCGCACGGCACCCTCCACCTCCGTCTCGCCCGGACCGAGCTTTCCCTTGGGGAGGCTCCAGTCGTCATAGCGAGGCCGATGCACGAGGACGACTTCGACCCCGCCGCCACTCGGGCCGGACACTGCGCGTCGCCACACCACTCCGCCCGCCGCGCGGATCGTTGCGCTGCTCATGCTTTCACCCAGCGCCGATGCTTCGGCCGCCGAAGCTCGCGCCACGAATCGGGCACGCCTTGTCGCGCCGTCGCCGCGCGTTGCGCCTCCCTCTCGAGCGTGATGCCGGCAGCGAGGTTGAAGGGCCCGTTGTTCGCGTGCTGTGCGGCGGTCGTCAGGATCTCCTCCCGCGAGGTCGCCGCGTCCTGGAGCTCGCCGAGCAGGGTCTGGAGCGATGTCAGATGCCTGCGGATCCCGTCGGCTCCCTCTCGGCGGGATTCGTCGAGGGCAGGACCGATGGCATCGGCGGCGTATCGGGCTCGCTTGGCCCTGATGCGCACCTCGTGGTAGTCGGCGTCGGGCGATGTTGCCGTGAGGCGGCCGGCGTACTTCGCGAGTCGCTTCCACGCTGCGGCGAAGAGCGGCGGCAACACCGATCCA
>JBBJNX010000352.1:0-2949 GCA_037721115.1 Candidatus Limnocylindria bacterium | reverse complement strand
CATGGGCGCGCATCGGTCCTCAATCTGATCGTGACGGTCGTCGATGAGGCGGCGGCCGATCGGGTCGTGCAAACGCTCGTGGGGCTCGGGATTCGGCACCCGTCCCGCGCCATCGTGCTGGTGCCGCACCAGGGGTCCGGCGCGGCGCCGCTCGATGCGCGTATCAGCACCCACTGCAACGCCGCGTCCGGCGGCGGTGACCGCGTCTGCTACGAGGAGGTGGTGCTCACGGTTCGCGGTGAAGCGGCCGAGCATCTGTCCGGCATCGTGGCGCCACTGCTCATCCATGATCTGCCGACCCATGTCTGGTGGCCGGGCGACCCACCGTGGGGCGACCCGGTCTTCGAGCAGCTGGTGGAGATGGGGGACCGGGTCATCGTCGACTCCGCGGACTTCTGTGATCTGCTCAGCGGCCTGCGCCGCGCGTCGAACCTTCGACGCCGCAGCGGGGTGGGTGACCTTTCGTGGGAACGTCTGGCCTGGTGGCAGGAGCTGACGGCGCAGTTTTTCGATGCGCCACGATTCCGCCGCTATCTGCCGAATCTGAGCCGCCTGCACATTCGGTATGCACTGCCGTCGGCTGCATCGCGGCGTCACGATGAGGACGCTGACGTCGCGCCCGGTACGCCGGCGCCCATGGCGCAGGCGTTGCTGTACGCCGGCTGGATCGCGACGCGGCTTGGCTGGCGACGGCACCGAACGCTCGAGCCGCTCGACGGGGGTGGCTTCCGCCTGCGTCTCGAGGGCCGACACGAGATGATCGACCTCCTCATTGAGCCGACCACGACCGACGAAGTGCGGCCCGGCGAGCTGGTGTCGATGCGGCTGGGGTCGCGGGGGGAGACGGGCGCCGCCGACTTCATCATCGATCGCGACGGTGACGACGCGATGGTGGCCACGAACGCGGATGGAATGACGGCCGTGCTGCGGCGCGTCTCGATGGAGACGCCGCGCGAGTCCGAGCTTCTCAGCTCGCAGTTGACGCTGGACGTCGTCGATCGCGTGTACGAGGATGCCGTGCGCGCCGCCGCGATCCTGCTCGCCTCTGCCGGTGAGGCGGCCGCATGACCCGCTTCACCATCCACCCTGACCCGGCCATCGTCGCCGAGGTGGCCGCGGACCGGATTGTCGCCGCCGCCCGTTCGGCCATCGAGGAGCGAGGGATCTTCCGTATCGCTCTTTCCGGGGGTGGAACGCCGAAGCAGGTCTATCCCCTTCTCCTGGATCCTGCGCGGCGCGACAGGATCGATTGGGCCGCCGTCGAGTTCTTCTGGGGCGACGAGCGCGCCGTGCCGCCGGACGATCCCGAGTCAAACTTCGGCGTGGCCTACCGAATGTTCATCTCGCACCTGCCGAATGTGCGCCCCGACCGGGTGCACCGTATGCCGGCCGAGGCAGCCGCGCTCTCCCATGAGAGCGAGTTGCGGCTGGCGTTCGGGGCGCGTCGCGACCAGCCCCCGGCCTTCGACCTGATCTGGTTGGGCATGGGTCCCGACGGCCACACCGCCAGCCTCTTTCCCGGCTCCACCGGCCTCGAGGAGAGGGAACAATGGGTCATCGGCAACTGGGCACCCTCCCAGCAGGCGTGGCGGATGACCCTCACCTTCCCGGTGCTCAACGCGGCACGTGAGGTCCTCTTCGTCGTCACCGGCGCGGATAAGGCCGATGCCCTGCGCGAGATTCGTGAGGGCGGATCGGAGCTGCCGGCGGCACGCGTCAACGGCGAGGCGGTTGAATGGATCGTCGACGCTGGCGCGGCGGGCGTGGAAGCGTGAGCCCTTCGACGCCACAGCTGTCCGCCGATGCCCTGCGTATCCTCGAGGCTCAGCTGTCCCGCATGCGCGCGATGCTGTACCGCTACTACGACCTCTTCTTCCGCTTCGTGACCGGCAGCCTCGTCGCGCTCGGCGCCCTGTTCGTTCTCTCCTTCTGGGCTCCCACCCAGGTGGCGGCCGTGCTGCTGCCATTCGCGATTCTGTACGTCGGCTTTCATGCCGCGAACCTGTTCAGCTACGTCGTCTTCGCCCGCACGTACGCGGCAGCGCTCGAACGGCGGATCAACCGTGAGCTGGGCGTCGAGATCCTCGTGGCGCATCGGCTGGAGGAGATCTACTTCGGCGCACCAGGCGACCCGAAGCTCGTCGCCGCTTCCCTCCGCCGTCCGCTGACAATGCTGGCGGCCGAGACATGGCATTTCACGATCGCCGGCGCCGCATTTTTCGTGGTCGGCACGCTGGTCGGCAATGTCACCGTGACGCGTATCGGCGAACCATGGTCGACCTTCTATCTTCCGGTGGTCGTCGGCTGGGCTCTGCTCAACGGCGCGTACCTGGCGTGGTACTTCATTGGTGGCCGAGACCAGCATGCCATCGAGGCCGTTTTGCGTGACGCTTACGAGTCGGCATCGACGGACGCCGCCTGATTGATGTCGCCGCTCGTCTGGCTGGTCGGAGCCCTGCTGGCCGGCATCGCCGGATACCTCGTCGCGTGGCCGGCCTGGCAATCGCATCGCACTCGGGAGTCGCGCGACCTGAATGCCGAGCGTTACCTCGCCTGGCGGGGCCGGGCAGTCCGTCCTGAGGGTGGCGGTCTGCGCGAGGGGATGACGGGGGAGGAGCGCCGGCGTATCTATGCGGGCGTCGCGCTTGGCGTGGGCAGCGCGTTGGCTCTCGCGGTGTTCTTCGCCACCAGCTGATGCGGGTCGAGCTGCTCTACACCGATGGAGATCCTGCCGCTATGTCGGCGCGCCAGAACCTGGTTGAAGTGCTGACCGAGGACGCCTTCCAGACACCGATCCAGATGATCGCCGTTGCCTCCGAGGCCGATGCGGAGCTGCTCGGCATGCGCGGCTCGCCCATGATCCGTATCGACGGCGTCGACATCGAGACGTCCTGGGATGGACCTATCGGCCTTCGGTCGCGTGACTACGGCGATGGCCCGGTCCCTGAC
>JBBJNX010000029.1:0-11237 GCA_037721115.1 Candidatus Limnocylindria bacterium | reverse complement strand
ACCAGTGACCTCTTGCATGTCAAGCAAGTGCTCTAACCAGCTGAGCTAGCCGCCCACGCAGTTTCGTGCTCAGATTGGACACATGCCTGTACGACAAGGCACTCAACGAGCCGATCCAACGATCCTACCAGAAACCGGCCGCTGAGCACGAATCCCGACCCACAGCGCTCACAAGCCATAACTGTACGAGTCTCGAGTCCAGGCGCACGGCCCACGCTCAAGTCGACAAGCCCCACCCGGTGCCCGCCCCCACGCTCCCACGTCCGGGTGCGCAGAGGCCACATGCCTTTCGGCAATGTGTTCTTTCAGCACGTGCAACGGGCCGACTGAGGGCGGATCCGTGGCGTCGACGGCCATATGCCGCGCTTCGATCGCCTCGTCAGGGTCGCTGATGCGGGCACCCGCGCTGCGTGGGAGATCCGCCGGGCTAACAGTCACAGTCGGACGAGGACGTGACACGTTGAGCCCGCGCTGGACGTTGTGCGGAAAGTCAATCGCGACGACGGACCCAACAAGCGGAGCCAGTAGATCGTCTGGGGCAGTCCGGGAACGCTGATGCCACCGCCAGGGGGCCTCGTACTGCCAGGCGAGTCGGCATTCGGGGCTACCTGTCGACGGCGGGGGTGGTATGGTCGCCAAACCATGGCCGACCAGCCTTCCATCCTGGTGTGCGGTGCCACGGGCGCCCTCGGGTCGCGCATCGTCCGCGGGCTTGTGGAGTCCGGGATCCAAACACGGGCCCTCGTTCGGCCGCAGAGCGATGCGGCTGCGCTCGAGGCGCTGGGCGTCGAGCTGGTGCGCGGCGACCTGCGAGATCCGCAGTCCGTCCAGCATGCAGTTGCCGGCGTGGCCACCATCGTCAGCACCGCGAATTCGATCGGGCGCCGCTTTGCCGGAGAACGCGACCTGGACATGCGGGCGGTGGACGACGAAGGCTATGCGGCCCTCATCGACGCGGCAGAGAAGACGGCCGTAGGTCGATTCGTGTACCTCTCGCTCGGAGGCCCCGCCCTGCTCGTCAATTCCCCGTTCACGAATGCCAAGCGCGCCACCGAAGCGCGACTGCGCGGTTGCCGATGCACGAGGTCATCGTTCGGCCCGATGCCTTCCAGGAGCTCTGGTTCTCCTCGGCCGTGAGCTTCGACCCATCCGTCGGGAAGGTGATGATCTTCGGCCGCGGCCTGAGCCGCGTCAGCTACGTCGGCATGGACGATGTCGCGGCCGCGGTGGTCGCGTTGGCAGCGGCCGCGGATCCGCCGCGCGTCGTCGAGCTCGGTGGCCCGGAGGCGATCACGCGCATCGAGGCCGCGGAAGCCTTCGCGAACGCCATGGGCCGGCCGGTCAAGCGGCGACACATCCCGCGCACGGCGCTGGTCATCGGCTCGCTGATCCTCAGACGAGCCAAACCGGAGCTCGCCTCGTCGATGGCCATGGGCCTGGCGATGGACAGCGCCGACTCCGGGCTGGGGCCGGAGGCATTCGCAGAGCTCGGCATCCAGCCGAAGTCGGTGCGGACCTACATCGCAGAGGTTGGTCCGACGCTGACCGGCGCGTGACCGACCGAGCGCTAACCGGGCCGTCGAGGGCTGGTTGGTACCGCTACGAATTCGGCCTTCCCTGAGCGGGATCCGACAAGCCTCACATTGCGCATCCCGCACTCAACACGCTCGGATTCGTCGGAGCATCAATCAGGTTCGACCACATGCTTATTGGATTGGTGCTCATCGAGCCGATGCCTCGATCCATGCCGATTAGTACGCAACCATCGCTCCGACGAACCGCAGCACAGCGGCGCTCGGGGTCAGACTGCTGGTCGGATTCGAAATCGAAGCCGGCGACCGAAGACGACCGTGACGGTCCCTCAGCGCTCCCAGTCACTCGCGTGGGGGACAGCCGAGCCCAGCGCACGTGCGATCTCGGGTCGATACCGTGCGCCAGACGGATGGCGTGCAAGCCAACGAAGATAGTCGGGGTCGACCTCGGCGAGCTCGCGAATCGTTCGCCCTTTGTGATGGCCGAAATCCAATCGAGAGACATCGAAGCTCGATCGAGCGCCAGGGCCGACCGGCACGTTTGGGTCCTTGGCGATGTCGAAAATGCGGCGCTCATCCCGTTCGGTCATCTTCTCCTCCGCGTGCGTGCTCGTCTACCGAGCATCCTAGCTGGAGACGTTGCGCCCTGGCAACGTCTTCCGTCACGACCGATGCACCTCTCGACCGGCGACGAAGGTAGCGTCTGATCGCACGTCCCCGAGCGCCTCATCGGCGCGAAGAAGCTCCTCCAGGCTGACCGACAGGATTGCCAGATCAGCGTGCGCGCCAATGCGCAGGTGGCCCTCATCGGCGGCTCCAATGGCTAATGCCGGGGCGAGCGTGTAAGCAGTGAGCGCCTCCGCAATCGTCAACGATTGCGCCGGACGCCAGTCGCCACGCACATCATGCGGAAATCGCCTGTGGACCGCGGCGAAGATCCCGAGCCATGGATTGACCGATTCGACGGGCGCGTCCGAACCGGCGACGAGCAGCGCGCCCGCATCCGTCATCGATCGCCACGCATACGCGTCGTCCTGTCGATCTGTCCAGCCGACCTCCACCAGGTCACGATCGGCCGCGGCGTGAATGGGCTGAATACTGGCGACGACTCCGAGCTCGGCAAATCGTCCCGCGTCGGAAGACCGGAGCAGCTGCGCATGCTCGATCCGTTCCCGAGGTACGCGTGCTTGCCGGGGAGCAGCACGCTCGACGGCGTCGAGCGCAAACGCGATTGCCCGATCGCCGATGGCATGCAGCGCCATCGCGATGCCTCCCGCCCGGGCGGCAGCGAGGTCCGCATCCAAGCGCTCGGCGGTCAGGCGCATGATGCCCAGGTCACCGGAGGGCGCGAAGAGCGCCGCGGTGCCGGAGCCCAGCGCGCCATCGGTGTAGTGCTTTGCCCATCCGAAGCGCATCGTGCGCCGAGCATCAAGCGCTGCCCCAGTTCGCAGGCCACGCGCCGCCGCGGCAGCGAGAGCATCCGCCGGGATGCCGAGCGTCAGCCGCAGCCGACCGTCGAGGAGGTCACCCAGGTCCGTCAGCGAGGAAAAGGAGTCGCCGAGCGCTGCATCCGAACCGATGCCATTCTCATCGGTGTAGTCCCCCGCCTCGGATGCGCCCGTGATCCCGAGTCCGGACATTGCCCGAATGGTGGCATCCAGGGGCGCGCGGAGCCCCTGGCCCTGGAGCCGCGTCACGAGCGGGGCTACCATCTCCATTGCCCGCTCGCGCAGGATGCCGGTCGGGGAGCCGTGCTCGTCCCGCTCGATACGCCCACCCGACGGGTCAATCGAAGCTCGGTCAAGTCCTGCCCGGCGACGCGCGAACGCCGAAGCCCATGCCGAATGCCCATCGTGGCTGGTCAGGAAGGTGGGCCGGCCGTCGCTTGCCGCTTCCAACCGCTCGATGCCTCCCGACAGCTGGGCCTCGCGCCAGCCGCGACCGCTAATCCAGGCGTCCGGCGCCGTGCCGGAGGCCGCGACCGAGATACGCGTGGCGATCTCAGGAGCGTCCGCGGCATCGTCGAGAAGAACGGCACGCGTCGAACGCGCGAGGCCAACCAAGTGCAGATGAAAGTCGTGCAGGCCGGGAATGACGGCGGCATTCCCAACATCGATCAATCGCGCGCCGGCGTCGACCCGCACCTCGTCGCGTCGACCCACCGCCACCACTCGCCCGTTCGCGATGGAGATGGCCTCGGCGACCTCCAGGCCAGCCGGTGTCGCCGCAGTCACGACCGCTCCCCGGATGACCACATCGGCTGTCAATCTGCTAAATTCTCTTCCTGCCGAATAGAGCGGCGCGTCTGAACCAAGCCGGTCGCCTGCGGCCCGAAGGCGATGCGGACCAACGCCACCGGCACGACGATGAGCCAATGCGACACGAACAGCGCACCGCGTGTCGCGCGACCGATCAAAGAGAGGCCACGCTCCCCCGCCGCCCACAGACCGCCGATCGCAAGGATGAACACCCCGAGCCCGTACCCGACGAACAGCGACAGGGGCACGGTCCAGTCCACGGGGCGGGGCAATGGGATCGTGATCAGCGACGCCGCGATCGCCGCCACGAACACCGGGGGGATCACGAACTCGCCGGTGAACGCCAGGAAGTCTGCTTTTCGCGTCATCGGCTGCGAGCCGATCAACAACCCCGGGCCATGCTCGAGCAGGCGCCGCAGGCTTCCCTCCGCCCACCGCATTCGCTGACGCCATAACGCTTCGATCGTCTCGACCGCTTCCTCACGGACCTCCGCTTCAGGGGCGAGTGTGACGTGCCGGCCACATGCAGAGAGTCGGGTCGAGAGCTCGAGATCCTCGGTCAGCGCTACCTCGCTCCAACCGCCCGCTGCGTCGAGCGCCTCCCGTCGGACGAACATCCCGTTCCCACGCAACTCGGCGGTACCATCGGTGACCCACCGGCCACACTGGCTGGCAAGGTCCATCAGCTGCTCCTCGGCCTGAGATCGCGTCAACCACGAGACCGATGCATTGCGCGGCACGCGCGCGACCTGGAGGGCGTCGGCATTCGAGTCGCGACGCCACGCGTTCATCGCCCGCTCGAGGAGCGTCGGATCCACCATGGTATCCGCGTCGATCACACCGATCACCGACCCGGACAAAAACGGCATCGCGAATGCCAGTACTGCGCCCTTCGTGGCGGGACCCTTTCCCGGCTCGCGGCGACGGACATTGATCGGGGCGTTCATTGGCACGGCGGCACGGGCGAAAGCGCCGGTCCCATCAGTCGAGCCGTCGTCAACGACGAGGACCTCGAACGCAGCCGCCCCTGCCCGGTGGTACCGAAGCTTCGACAGCGACCTGACTGTGTCGCCGATGACGGCTTCTTCGTTTCGGGCCGGAACGATGAGCGAGACGGAGGGAAGACCATCCGCGAGACCCGTCGGCTCACCGGCGCGCCCACGCGCTTCGTCCAACGCACCGCGCAGGACGCGGCTCCCCCGCCAGGCCAACCAGGCAACGTATGCCATGGAGAGCGCGATCCCGAGCTGGAGTGCTCGTGCCGCCAACGGGACCGTGATCGTCACCCAGGCCACGATCATGGAGGCAAGAAGAAATGCGGCAACGAAGAGCCTAGTCCCCATCGGCGGCCGGCGGGCGTCGGCGCCTTCGACGATGGGGTTGTTCGGGCGGATCGACGGCGCTCGGCACACCCGGCGCGGGTGCTTCGTCGACGGCATCGGCAGGCGGTGCGTCGGACTGGTCATGTTCGTGGAGCCCGGCGCGCGAGTTGCGTCGCCACGACGCGATCCCGGCAAGCAGCGTCAGAAGCCCCAGCGCCGCCATCACGACGGGAATGCCAGCGCCGGGAAACGCAATGTTGATGACGTCGGCCGCCGCGGGGGCAGCAATCACCGGCAGAAACGATGCGACCGACAGGAGGGTATTGAGGATCCCGAAGATCCGCCCGCGGACCTCGCTTGGCAGCTCTTCCTGGAGTGCCGTCTGCGACGGAATCGCGACGAACGCGTATTCCAGCCCCGCGAAGACGGCGATGACCACGACCACCGCGATCAGGCTGACGAATGGTGAGATCGACGGGATGGCGTTCTCGATCGGCGAAAAGGCCGGGCCGAACAGCGAGGTGATGGGTCGCACGAGCGCCAGGGCCATCAGCGTGATCCCCATCGCGACCAGGCCGATGTCGATGGTGAGCCGCTTCGGCAGCCCCTTGCCGTACGAATTGAGGAAAAGGATGCCGACCACGGCACCGATCCCGGCCGGTCCCATGATAAAGAAGAAGTCCTCCGCCCGCAGCCGCAGGATATCGGTCGCGAATCCCGGGCCGATGGCGCCGAGGACCCCGATCAGGCTGGCCGCAACCCCCAGGTAGGTGAGGCTCCACGCGATCCGTCGATTGGCACGGATGAAGCCCATACCCTCCGCCAACTGGCCGAACAGCTCACGCACCGCGCGCCCCGCCGCAGCGCCGACTGCGGGCGGTGGATGGTCCGGCTTGACCGTCGGGAGCGGAATGATGGCCGCGGCCGAGAGCGCGAACATCAACGCCACCAGGATGTAGACGCCGGTCGATCCGAGCACGTTCAGGACGAGCGGGCCCAGAAATCCGAAGCCGATGGCGAAGGTGGCGTTGATGGTCAGGATGAAGATCGAATTGGCCGCCATGAGGTGGCGGCGGTCAACAATACGCGGGATCGAAGTCAGCTCGGCCGGGGCGAACACGGCGGTCGCGGTGGCGACCACGAAATTGATGAGGTAGACCAGCGGCACGATGGCGGTGCTGGTCGTGGGAGCCACAAAGATGAACAGGATCGTCCCAACGGCGCGCACGACATTCGTGGCGAGCATGATCACCTTCGCATTCCCACGCTCCACGAACACGCCGCCGAGCGTGCTGAAGAGCACCGCCGGAATGAGGAAGGTCAGGATCAGGACTGCGTTGGCGGTGAGCGAGCCGGTCGTCGTGACCACGGTCGCGATGAGCGCGGCCAGCACCATGTTGCTGGCGAGCTGACTCAGCGCCTGCGCCGACCAGAGGTAGACGAAATTGCGGTTCTGGAAGACCGACCCGGCTCCCGTGAGCTCCAGGCCGGTGCCTTCATCGGGTGGCAGCTCGATGTGTGCCATCGGCCTAGTTCACCTCTGGGCCGCGTGCCAGGTATTCGGTGAACCGGCGCTCGACGTCCAGGCGATCCATCAGGATTCGATGGGCGCAGCCATCACAGACGAGGCCGATATCGGCGCCCAGCCGCACGACGTTCCAGTCACGGCTCCCGCACGGATGCTCCTTGCGCAGCCGGAGCCGATCGCCGATGCGGAGGTCGAGCGGGCCTGCCACCGTCACTCGCCGCCCTCCCCGGCGGTCACCCCGGTGAAGTTGAACGATCCGAGGTGCAGGGCAGGCACGCGATAGGCGTCCGCGTACTCGCCCGGCAGAAGCTTCGTGGTCGAGCTCGCGGCACGCACGTCGCTGAAGGCCTCCGGAATGGCCTGGGTGAACCTGAAGTTCATGAGCGGACGCGTGAGCCGGCCGTCCTCGATTAGGAAGGTGCCGTCCTTGGTCATTCCGGTCAGGATCGCCTTCTTGGGATGGACGGGATTGATGTAATGAAATCGCGTCACCCACACGCCACGCTCGACACCGGCAATGAGCTCGTCACGAGGCGTCGAGCCGGGTGCCATGAAGAGATTCAACGGCAGGGGTCCCACCAGATTCGGAGCCGGCAGACCGTGGCCGGTCGAGCCGGTCCCCGCCCGCGCCCCGGTCGCCGCGTCATGCACCACCGCCCGAGCGACACCGCCTTCGATGAGGTCGACCCGACGTCGAGTGACTCCTTCAAAGTCGATGACGGACGGGATGCCCGTCGGGTCGCTCCCGTCGTCCCAGATGTTGACGCTTTCCCCCATCGCCTGGCGACCGAGCTCCATGAACGACCGGCCCTCCTCGTGAGCCAGCCCCGAGAAGCCGATGAAGGAGAGGTACTCGAGCAGCCCGGCAACCGCGTACTCCTCCAGGATGACCTCGTACTCGCCGGCCTCGAGTTCCCCGGCGCCCCGCATCGCCTCTCCTTTGTCGGCCGCCTCGATGCCGAGCGCCTCGGCATCGATCTCGCCGATGTCGGTGGCGCCCGCATGCGCGTATCCGGATGCCGCGCCTGAGCCGAACCCATCCATCATCACGGTCAGCAGCGCCGCGCGGCTGCTGCGATGCCGCGCGCGGATACCGCGCGAGTTGGCAACGGCCACGGTCATGACCGATGTCGCGAACGAGCCGGACGACTCGAGTCCCTTGGCCTCACCGGCCGCGATGACGGCCCGCGCACCCTCGGCACGCCGCACGGGGCTCGCATCGGCCGTTGAGGCCACGTAGCCAAGCTCCGGATCGTGCTCGCGACCATCCGGCTCGGGCAGGATGGCCGATCGAGGGTTGGGTGCCGCGCGTTCGGCGATCGCGCTCGCCCGCTCCACGGCGTCGCGAATGCCGCCCTCGTCGAGCAGGTTCGTGCTCGCGACCCCGATTCGGTCACCGTCGATCACGCGAATCTGGAGGGTAGCGTCGTGCTCCCGCACATTTTGATGAATCCGGTTCGTGGCGAATCGGGTCAGCGCCGAGTCCTGCCCGAGATAAAGAGCCTCGGTACTCTCGGCTGTAGAAGTACGAAGTGCTCGCTCGAGGAGTTGGTCGATCTGCTCGGTGCTGGCTACCATCGGCCGACTCCCACCTGCACGCGTCGAAAGCGTGCCGGCGCGGCGCCGTGCCCGACGTGGCCGACCTGCATCGGTTCTCCCTTGCCGCAGTTCGGAAGTCCCCACAGAGTCCACTCGGAAGCTGAGCAGATGGCGTCGCAGCTGCCCCAGAATCGCGGGGTGATGCCGGTATACGTGGGGTTCTTCACGAGCTTCGTCCGCCTGCCGTTCTTGATGAGCCAGCCGGCCTGATCTCCGAACTGGAAGTTCAGCCGCCGATCGTCGATCGACCACGACTTGTTGATGCTCATGAAGATGCCATCGCGCGTATCGGCGATGAGATCATCGAGCGAGCCGGCGTTGCCGGGACGCAGATTGATGTTCGTCATGCGGATCAGCGGGATGTGACTCCAGGTCCACGCGCGCGCGCTTCCCATGCTCCGGCGGCCGATGACCGGCGCCGTCTCGCGGCTGGTGAGGTAGCCAACCAGCAGCCCGTTCTCGATGAGCGGCACGTTCTGCGCCGGGACCCCCTCGTCGTCGTAGCCGAACGTGCCCAGGCCCCCGGGCGAGGTCGCATCGGCGTCGATGCTGACGAGCTCGCTTGCGTACCGCAGGCTTCCGAGCTTGTCGGTGGTCAGGAAGCTGGTCCCGGCAAAGCTGGCCTCGGTTCCGAAGACGCGGTCAAGCTCGGTCGGATGGCCGCACGATTCGTGGATCTGGAGCGCGACCTGCGTGGAGTCCAGGATCAGGTCCATCTCGCCCGACGGACACTGCGGCGCGTCGAGCAGGGCAACCGCCAGCTCCGCGGTCTCCTGCGCGTGCTCGGCGAGATCGATCAGGCGCACCGCCTCGAAGCCACCGGTGACGGCCTGACCGCCGAACGAATTCGGGTAGCTGCGCTGCTGCATCTCGCTCTCGTTGACCGCGGTCGCCTCGATCCCGCCGCCGGCCTCGACGATCTCCTGTTCGATCCGCGCCCCGGTGGTAGACGCGAACGTCTTCGTCTCGCGGCCGGCCATGATGCTGCCCTCGCGGATCGCGACGCCCGGCACCCGGGCCATGGCCGCATCGGCCTCCATCAGAATCCGGAGCTTGTCATCCAGGCTGACCGCGAATGGGTCCTCGGTGTAGGGAGTTCGATAGGTGGCGGTCACCGGGGGCGTGTCGTCGAGCTCGATCGGTTCTTTCTGGGCCACGGCCGAGGCGCGCGCGATTTCAATCGCCTCACCGGCAATGCGGTCCGCCTCGCCCGGCTCCAGCACGGCGCTCGAGCTGAAGCCCCAGGCACCGTTGACGAGCACGCGGACGCCGAAGCCGGAGCGCACATTGGACGTGGCCGCCTCCAGCGCACCGTTCTTGACGGTCAGCCCCTCGTTGCGACGCTCGACCACGCGCACATCGGCATAGTGCGCGCCGAGATGGTCGGCGGTGTCGAGCGCGCGCTGGATGAGGTCGTTCACGGGCGGATCCGATACAGCGGGTGAATGGCGCTACAGGCTACTCGACCGACCGGGCGACCTGCGGGGTCAGATCGCGCTGGGTGCCGGCAATCGAGAGGCTCGTCCGTTCGGTGACGGTGAACACGGCATCGATCGATTGTGCGAGAAGGGTCAGGATCCCGCCGGGTCTTTCGATCGCGGAGCGCAGTCCGCTCGGCGACCCGATCGCGCTGATCGTGAATGGCGAGCCAATGGGCACGCCGTCGATCTCAATCGCGCTGGTACCAAGTACCGCCACAGAGCGCGCCGTGATCCGTACATCGTCGACGGCGATGGCCTCCGCGGGCGCATTGCGCAGCTCGTGGATCAGGTCGTTCACGGCGGTCGGATTGAACGCCCCGTCGATCTCGATGACGATCCCCTGCCCCTCCACGCCCCGGAGGCCGCCGAAGGCGCTGAGCCCGTCAAGGTCCTCCTCCGTCAATGCAAGCACCGAGCGCCCCTGGAGCTCGGCGCGCTCGTAGTCACGGATCTGCTCGCGCAGGTCCGCGAGGCCGTCGGTCAGATCGACATTGCGCGCGGAGAGCGTCTGGATCAGGGACGAGAGCTCTTGGGCCGTGAGGGTGGACAGCTCGAGCGGCCGTGCCTGGGATCTGAGCTGGCCGACGAGCAGAATGCCGATGATGGTGGCCACCACGAACAGGCTGAGTTGCGCCATGCGGGCGACCATCAGTTGCGCTCCGGGATCGGCGCGCCCCAGCGCAGCGCCGTGTTCCCGATGAATGCCGGCAGCGTCAGGTCATCGCGCGCTTCGCTCGCGAACTGGAGCCCGTAGGCCTCGATCCGCGGCTCGAGGCGCCCGATATAGCTCGGGTGCGCCAGGAAACGATCGCGCAGACCCTCGGGGCCGATCGCTTCGATGCGGTACGGCGGCGAGAGGGGCACCGCGTTGACAAGGATGGCCGAGCCGGCGCCGTAGATCGAGGTGGTGGCCACAAGCCGTTCGGCCGGCGGGCCGCCTTCGGTCGCACCCCCGGCAACCGTGATCGCCTCGGCCCCGGATGCCCACAGCGCCGTCACGATGTCGCGAAGGTCATCGACGAGCACGATGTAGTTCGTCGCGCTCTCATCCACGGGCACCGGGCGCTGAGAGTCGGCGACCTCGACGACCATACCCGGCCCGGTGACTGCGGCGAGCCCGGAGGCCAGGCGGGCCGCCGCGAGCTCCTGGTTGAGGAGCTCGAGCGCAGATCGCGACCCCGCGTCCTGCTCCTGGAAGCTGCGAACGCGATCTTCCGCTACCTCGATCTCGGCGCGGAGCGCCTCCTGCTGACGGGTAAGCTGCTCGGCCTCGGTGATGAGCACGCGCTGCGCCGAGGTGATGAAGTCCTGGCGCGCCAACGAGCTGTTCAACTGAGCCGCACCCACAAAGCCGATGGCCGCCAGAGCGCCTGCGATGCTGATCGTCCACTGCCGGCGAGCGAAGCGCGACGGGACGGGACGACGACGGGTCAACGTGACCGCTCCGCCGCCCGTCTCCCGGCCCAGACCGCTCCACCGACGGCGGCGATCCCCGCCAGGGCAAGCAGCAGGAGAAG
>JBBJNX010000351.1:0-2964 GCA_037721115.1 Candidatus Limnocylindria bacterium | reverse complement strand
CGCGAGCGATCTCGCGGGCGTGCTGCAGGTCACCGGCGGGGTTCCCCGACCCACGGTCGACGCAGCGGTCGTACGCCTCGCCGCCATGCTCGAGCTCCTCGACGGCCTCCATCAGCTTGCCGTCAGCCATCGCCTTGTAGTTACGCCGCTTGCCGCCCTTGTTGGCGGAAACCGCGGCGCCCAACGTGGCGGCCTGCTGTGTCAGCTCGGCCGCGATGCTGTTCTTGTCGGACATGCCTGCTCCTTTCGTTCGTTCGATCTGCTCGCCGACGTTGCCGATCATGTCGGCCAGGTGATGGTCGGGTAGTCCTCGCGGAACGCTGCGCCGGTGAACACCCACCGCCAGATCTCGGCGTCCTCGCCCTGCATCTGGATGTACGAACCAACGTCCACGTACGGAGCGATCGCGGCGAACAGCACCTCGTCGTCGCCGGCCTTCTCGCCGACGAACGCGATGTCAACAATGTTGCCCTCCGGGTCCTGCACCGCCTCCCACCACCACGCCCAGAGCGCGTCGACCAGCGTCTCAGCCTGCACGACCTCGTCCTGGTCGACCCAGGAGAAGCGCGCATCCGTGGGATTCATGGCTTGGACGGCCTTCAGCGCGTCGGCCCGCTTGTCGGCCGGGATCCGGAACTCGCCGCTCATCTGCTCGATGCGGTAGCCCATTGCTGCTCCTCTCGTCGGTTCACCGTTGGTGCTGCGGTACTACGAGTGCGCCTTGCGCCACTGGATGCAGCTGTCGAGGCGCCCCTTGAACATCAGCGGGGTCCCGTAGGGCCCTCGCGCGCCACCACTGCGGTAGACGCCGTACAGGTTGCTCGCGCTACACAGGCAGACAATGCGGTCCATCACTCCTCCCGTCGTCTCGGCCAAACAGGCGCTGACTCAACGGCGCGTCGAGCTTGACGCCTCCGTTTCCCCTTGAGGTGGTCGATGGCCTCCAGCGCGTCGTCGATCTTCTCGGCGGCATGTGCGCTGCGCGGTGGGTCCAGCTCGAGGCCCTCCCGGGCCGGGCGCAACAGCGCCTCGACCTTGTCGATCACAAGCTGGTGCGAAGCGAGGGCGAGCCGGTCACGGCAGGCCTTGTCCTCCACGTTCTCCTCCTCGTAGCCGTCAAACCAGAGGCCGTAGGTGCGCGTGTGCGCGGTGGCCTCGTCGCTCGTCGCGGTCGAAGAGCTGGTCTCGGGGTCCTTGCAGTGGGCCTGCGCCTGCTCCAGCGTCAAGCCCCGGGCGATGGTGCGGGCGGGCTCGTCGGAGGCGTAGAACCTGGTGATGTCGTAGCTCATGGTCACTTCCCTTTCGCGCGTCATGGCGCGAGCGCGGCGCTCATCAGGATGATCAGGCCCAGAACCGCGAAGGCGATCCCGACCACCATCACCGTGCACGCGGCGATGAACCCCAAGCTGCTCAGCCACAGTGGGCGCCGCTTACAGCGTTGGGCGTTGGCCCACGCCTGCGACTCCTCGGCCTCCTGCGCGATCCTCGTCAACGACTCTCGTGGCATGCCTGCTCCTGGTCTCGGTTCACCCATTCGTACCGCACGACCTTCGTGCGCTGCTTGTCCGGTTCGGCCACAAGCCGCACTACCTCACAGCGACGGTTGCCCGCCATGTGCTCGATCACGAGCACGCGGTCCTGGGTCGGCCCGTAGGCGGTGACCCGAGGCGGGCCGTCGTCGAAGCCGGTGCATCGCCCGACGCGCTGCCGGATGCGCTTCTCGGCCTCCGTGACGCTCGACGTGCCCATGTAGCTGTCCATCAGACCGGCCGCTTCAGGCCGGCCGGGACCAGCAAGTTCTGGTAGGGCACCACCGCCCAGCGCAAGAGGCCGCGGCGCTCGACCACCAGCCGGTAGGACTCGAGCGCCATCAGAAGTCCGCCGTGATGATGAGCTCCGTGCCCAGCGGTAAGACCTGCGTCTTACCGAGCTCGGCGGACTGGCCGCTGCCGCCGAGGTCGGCCGTGACCTCGATACCGCCAGCATCGACGAGCACACGCGCAGCGAACCACTCGCGCTTGAACTCCCCGTCCGCGCACTCGACCACCCTCAGATTCGCGTACATCACCAGACCTCCCGTCCGTCGTCTCGATCGGCAGCGGCCTCCGCGCGCCGCTCCGCCTCCGCGTCCCAGTCGTAGCCGGCCGCGTAGTCGCAGTCCGGGTTGGTGCACTCGACGGATCGCTCGTGCTTGTCCTCGTCCAGCGTCGACTCGCACTTGGGGCACTCCGCGTCCTCCGCCTCGCGAGCGCGGTCGGTGTAGGGCTTCTCGAGCCAGGCGTCGTACGAAGCAAAGGGGTCACGCATCTTGGGCCTCCTCCATGTGTCGGACGAATGTCTCGGTGTCGGGATCGTCCGCAGGGAAGACAGCCTGCTCCTGGAAGATCCCTTCGGATGCGCGGGCGGCGCGCTCGGCGTGGTCGCGATCCTCGAAGAGGTCGACCTCGGGCGCCCCGTCGATGTTGCGGATGACGCAGTAGATCGGCATCACCATCTCATCGAACCTCCTCGATCATGCCCAGGCGCTCGGCGAGCTGCAGCGGCTGAGTCTGGTGGCGGGCGAAGAATCCGCGGCAGACTGCCGGTTGCCCTTGCGAAACACGCACGTCGTCCTCGCAGGCGGTGCGCGTCATGCCGACACCTCGGCGCGTGCCTCGTACTCCTCGCGGAGGATCTCCACAGCGTCCCGCACAGACAGCGTCACGCCGCGGCGAGTGATCCGGTAGCGCTCGCCAGCCGTGTCGGTGACGGTGGCGATGGCCGTTGGCTCCTGCGTCTCGACCTCCTCGATGATCGCGAGCTGGTCCGCACGCTCGTTGTCGACCAGCAGGTAGTCCACGGACGTGCCCGGCAGCGCCGCGAAGGCGGCGTGCTCGTTCAGATCGCCGTTGTCGACCTTCGCGGCGATCGTGGCTTCGTAGCTGCCCAACCCGGCCGTAGTGCGTATCTCTGCGATTGCCTCCT
>JBBJNX010000028.1:0-11242 GCA_037721115.1 Candidatus Limnocylindria bacterium | reverse complement strand
CGAACCCAGCACTCGTCGAGCGCGAAGCTCCCGGCGCGCCTCGGTCGGAGCATGACGAGGCGGACCCCCCTAACCGAAGGCCCGGCGAGCGCGAGAGCCAAAACGATTCCGTGAGCCCCGCGGTCGAGTCCTCGACACCGCCGGCGGAGCAGGAGTTCGGCGTGGCCTCAGCGGCGCCTGCGCCTTCGCCGACCGAAGCACCCGGAGGAGCCGCGAGCCCTTCAGAAGTCCAACAAGAGTTCGGGCCATGAGCCAAAGTCGAAAGGAGCCGAGAGGCATGAACGGTTACATAAGGGTTAGGCGAGCGGGCGTCGTGATCGCCGCTGCGGCCACGGCGGCAGTCGTCATTCCGAGCACCGCCTCGGGCGCCGGCGAGACCTACACGGTGGTCCAGTGCCATCCCCAAAACCTGGGAGCAGCGGATGCCGAGCAGCGCGGCGAGGCCCGGGCGTATTCGGTCGCCAACCGCTGCGCCGACGCGGCATCGGAGAACGCGATCCGGATCGGCAACCGCTTCGCCGCCAGCAACGGCTCCGAGGGCTCCGTCCGCTGGATCGCGCCGGACGGGACCGCCTTCGTCGCGGTGCGCTCTGAGGCAAAGCTTCGACGGGGCAGCGGCCACTACTCGCGGCTCTTCATGGCGGACGATCAAGGCCGGGAAACCGACAGGATCGCGGTCGGGGACGGGACGCCCGGTGCCTTCCATGCCGAGTCCTGGCAAGGCGGTGGCCAAGCGCAGTTCGTCGCCGCGCTCGGCTGCGACGAGCGCTCCGGCTGCCCGGTTGACGAGAACGCGAAGACCTGGATCCGCGGAGTGCGGATGGAGCTCACCGACTACGCCGATCCGATCGTCTCTGCGTCGGGCTCGCTTGTGGAGGGTGGCTGGAGGCGAGGCGAGCATTCGCTGAGCTTCAACTCCACGGATATGGGTTCGGGCCTCGTCTTGCTCGATGTGAACGTCAATGAATCGACGATCAATGCGGCCGGTGGGACCTGCGACGGCGTGATCGCTGGGGCCGAGCTGGCCAGCCGACTCGTTCCCTGCTCTGATGCCGTACGCGGAAACATTGCTCCGAGTACCGCTTCACCTCCTTTTCACGACGGAACCAACACTGTTGAGGTCTGCGGCACGGACTTCGCGGGCAACCAGACCTGCGATGCGCGCCAGGTCCAGGTCGACAACACGGCACCCGCTCTGCGTTTCGCAAACGCTCAGGATGCAGAGGACCCGGAGCTGATACGCGCTCCGATCTCGGACATTCACTCCGGTGTCGCCGATGGCGAGATTTCCTTCCGCGCTGCGGGAGAGGCGATCTGGCGCCCGACTGAGACGGTGTTCTCAGGCGGCGAGCTTCAGGCGAGGGTCGATTCGACGGCCGTGCCGCCCGGGACGTATGAGTTCCGAGCGGTCGCGACCGACGTCGCCGGAAACCCGGTCGAGACAACGATGCGCGAGGACGGCTTCGAGAAGCAGCTCGAGTTCCCGCTCAAGGCAGGCGTCGTTCTCGACGCCGCACTGGCCGAGGGTGGCTCGAAGCGGGCGACGATCGACTACGGGCGGCGCTCCGCGGTAAAAGGCATCCTCCGCGACGCCTCGGGAGAGCCGCTCCCGGCGCAAGAGATCGTCGTCACCGAGTTCTTCGGAGAGGGCGCCCTGATCCGCGAGCGCGTGAGCCGGGTCGAGACCGACGAGCGCGGGCGCTGGGACTCGAAGCTCCCGCCCGGTCCCTCGCGGACGGTCAGCGCAACTTACGAAGGCACTCAGCGCTACCTGCCCGAGACGACGTCGGGCGGTCGCCTCGCCGTCAGGACAAAGGCCACCTTCCGACCCTCGCAGCGCTCGCTCCTCGAGGGAGAGCGGATCGTCTTTCGCGGCAAGCTCGGCCGACTCGGAGCGAGGATCCCCAACGGCGGCAAGCTCTTGGAGCTCCAGGTAAAGCAGGACCGAAAGCAGTGGCAGACGGTCGGCGAGGGCTTTCGCTCACGCTCGGACGGGCGCTTCGGGCTCGGCTACCGCTTCGGCCGCTTCTACACGACAGACGTTCGTTTCAAGTTCCGGGTCAAGGTCGCGCGTGAGGCCGACTGGCCCTACAAGGCTCCGGTGCGCTCAAAGGCGCGCACGGTGACGGTCAAAGACCGAGACGGCTGACTCCTTCCCCGTCTCGCATTCTCTGGCCCTTAGCAACGACGCGCCCCTCTCCTTCCGGGGGCGCGTCGTTCGCGTCCGGGGTTTGTTTCTATTAGAGACCACACCGACCCAGAGAAAGCCGAGGAACGCATGAAGAAGATCCGCGCCCACCTGACCTACGCGAACGTGGCGTCGACGCTGGCCCTCGCCGGTGTGATCGGTGGCGGCAGCGCCTACGCCGTTGCAACGATCGGCTCGGGCGACCTCAAGAACAACTCGATCCGCTCGGCCGACCTCAAGGACCGAAAGGCCGTGGCTGGCCGTGACGTCCGCCGCGACACGCTCAGGGGCCGGAACGTGGAAGAGCGCACGCTCGACGCTTCACAGTTCGCCCCGCTAGCCGCTGACGAAGGGCTCAACTGCGACCCCATCGACGCCAGCTTCGTCGAGTGCGCGAGCGCGACGATCGAGCTCGAGCGACCCGCGCAGCTCCTCGTGATCGCGACCGGAGACTTCTATAGCGAGGGTGCTCCGGCTGACCTCGATTGCCGAGTAGCGGTTGACGGAGTGAACGAGGTGACAGGGTCAACTCCCGGCGAGGAGACTTCAGACAACACCTCGGCCGGGTCGACCGATGGTTTCACCAGGACTCGGGTGACCGAGCCATTGGCGGCGGGCTCCCACACGGTTGCCCTTCGCTGCGCTCAGCCCGCCGCGCAGGACGGCCGCTTGGCGACAGCGACCGTGGCCGTCCTCGGCATCGGCCGCGGCTGAGACAGAGGCGGCAGGAGCCGCCCTCTTCCGGTCATGAGCTGAAGAAGGAGTAGCCAGAGGGTCGCTCGTCTCGGCGGACGGCGGGCGCAGTGGGACGCGAGGACGGAGCATCCACGCGTCTGGAGAGTCGAGGTCAGACCGGATCTAACTTTGTCGAGACATTTTCGCCTCGGCTCCGACTTAGAAGTATGAGGACGCGATCGAGTCGGACCGGGATCACCCGGCGAAGAGACCGCGAGGTGATCCTGATCGGCGAGGAGCGAATCCTCGACGAGAGCCCGTCGGCGCGATCCAAGACGCCAGCCGAAGCTCGGCTTGACGTCCGCGGCAAACGCTGGAGTGGCGCCGACCTGTCGGTCAGTCAAGAGCTGCGCGCCCCCTCCACCGGGCCTGCGGAAGAGTCCGCCATGCCACCGGCCGACCTGGTCGCGCTCGTGACGTCGAGGTGGGCAGACGCAGAGGCGAAGGCCCAGGAGCGGGCGCAGGAGGGCCGGCGGATCCAGAAGCGGGAGCTTGATGACGCGAAGGCGATCCTCGGCGATGCGATCGAGACTCGCCACGCCGCGTCGGAGCGCGAACTCAGAGCTGCCCTCGCAGAACTCCAGGAGCGAGCGGACGAGATATCCCGGCGCGCCGAAGCGGAGGCCGCTCGGAACGCGAAGCTACTCGCCGACGAGCTCGACGAGCGAGCCGCGGCAAGCGAGCGAAGGCTGGAGGAGGCTTTGGCCGGAGACACGGCCGATCTCCTCAAGCGACACGAAAGCCTCGGAGAGCGGATCAGCGAGGAGCGCTCTCGCTCGCTCCAAGAGCTCGAGTCTCGCTTTAACGAATGGGCAGCTGAAACCGAAGAGCGCTTGGACGCGGCGATCACAAATACCACCCGGTGCCAAGCACCGAGCGTGGCTGAGGAGGGCGTCATCGCCTCTGATTCCGAGCCGCGGCCGACGGTTTCGAACGCTCCCTCGCGGCGCTCGGCGGTTGCTGGTGGACTTGCCCTCGCGACCCTCGCCGCACTCCTCCTACACGCTGGCAACTCGGACGAGCCGGCAAGAGGGCCAAAGGCAAGTCCGGCTGAGGCGGAGCGGACAGTTCGAGCGACCGGGGCGCGTAAAGAGATTCGGATGAGCCCCGAGGCTCAGCGCGGACGCCAAGAGGATCAGGGTTCGAGCAACCGCGAACGATCATCAGGCCCGGCTTCCCAGTCGGCTCCGGTTCCTGAGGTCGAAGTCGCCGCGCCGTCCCCAGCGTCTTCGGCGGCTGCACCGCCGGTGTCAGCACCGTCACCGCCGACCGAGCAGCCTGTGAGTGAACCCGAGCCTGAGCCTGCGAACGAGTCAGAAGTCCAGCAGGAGTTCGGCCCTTGAGCGCGGCACTTGAACGCGTGGAAGTCGTCCGGCGCTCAGCGCGCGTCGAGCGCTGGCGGGCAGGTGCACCACGCGTGCTTCTGATCGCAACGCTCGCGATCACCTCGCTCGTCGGCGTCCACGAGCTCGTCTCGCCCTCCGAGCCGGAGGCAGGTGCAAGCGCGAGCGCGGGCACCGACCACGCGCTCGAGGAGTTCGCCCAGGGTTTCGCCCGCGCCTACCTCTCGTACGACTCGGCTCGCCCCGATCTCCGCGAGCGGGCGCTCGCTCGCTACGGCGCCGATGCCCTCGACTCCGGAGCAGGACTTACCCCGCCCGCCCGCGGCGCCCAGGAGGTGACAACCACGCAGATCACACAGAACCAGGAGGCGCTTGCGGGTGGGCGGATCGTCGTAGTCGCTGCCAGATTTGCCGACGATCGCGAGCCGGTCTACCTCGCCGTGCCGGTCAGCCGGCTCGAAGGAGGCGCGATCGCTCTTGCGGGCTACCCGTCCCTGGTCGGCCCGCCAGCCTCGGCGAGCGCTGAGCTGCCCGACCGCGAAGAGATCAGTGCGCCCGACGTGGTCGAGGTCTCAGAGCGCGTCGTCGGCAACTACCTGGCCGGAGAGCGCTCAGACCTCGCCGCCGATCTCGCGCCCGAGGCCTCCGTCTCGCTCCCGGCCCAGCGGCTCGAGGTGACCTCGGTCGAAGAGGTCGTCTGGGCCGACGGGCCGGACTCGGGCGCCGTGCTCGCGACCGTGATCGCTGCCGACGAGGGCGGAACGACTTGGACCCTGACCTACGAGCTCGGAGTCGAGCGTCGGGCGGGCCGGGTCCTCGTGAGCTTCATCGAGACGCTGGCAAACGAGACATAGGAGGTTTTCGATGAGACCACAGAGCAAGTACCCGGTGATCGCGAGTGCGGCCCTGGCGAGCGCCGTGGCGCCGTCCGCCGCCCCTGCCCAAAAGGGCGGCGGCGGAGGCGGCGTCGAGCAGGCCGGAGACAACGCCGCCGATCTGATCTCAGACCTGGTCGGGCCGCTTCTCCTCGTCCTGATCGGGGTGGTCGCGATCGGCGCCTTCATCCAGCGAAACGCGGGGCTTGCGATCTCGGCAACCGTGGTCGGCCTCGTCGCCGGCCTCTTCATCTTCGACCCGGGATCGGCCGAGTCGGCGTTCAAGGACGTCTACGACGCCGTCTTTTAGGCTGGCCAGGACGCAGAAGAGGTAAGTGTGGCGGCGAGAGAGCCAGTCCCGGTCCGCTCCTTCAGGGCGGTCGTCGACGACGTCGAGCGGCGGATCTACCGCGTCGACCGCTGGCGCTTGCCGATGCCGGGCGGTATCGAGGTCCGGGCGATCCTCTACACGGTCGCCTCGTTCGTTGTCCTTGCCGCCGCCGGGAACCTGCCGCTCCTCGGCGCGATGGTGGGCGAGCTCCCGGCAGGGATCCGCTACCTGGCATTGCCGGTCCTCTGCGGATGGGGCCTTTCGGCCTGGCGGATCGACGGCCGAGCGCCGCATCATGTCCTGATCGGGGTGGTCCGCTTTGCCTTCGGGGCCCGGACGCTTGCGGGCCTAAGGCGGACGCGAGCTGTGGGCGATGTGATGGCGCCGGTCGCGGCGGTCGAGGCGGCGCCGGCGGGCGACGAGGCGGCCTACCGGCGAGGCCGCATCCAGGGCCCCGCGCGAGTGACGCTCCGCTACCCGGCACGGATCGAGAGCGCAGGGAAGCGGCTGCGGGTGGAGAGCGCGGGGGAGAGGGTGAGGCCTTTGCCCCACGGCCGGGAGCTCCAGGTGCCCGAGGGCGCGGAGGTCCTCATCAGATGAGGGCGCCCCACTACTTCCTCCACGGAAACCTCGTCTGGCGCACGGCCGAAGACGTCTGGGCCGCCTACCTCCTGGACGGTCAGAGCTACCCGGGTCTCTCTTTGAACCGAAAGGTCGAGCTCAAGGAACGGATCGAGGCATTCGCCTACGGGGTCGAGACCGATTTTCAGATCGTCCGCTCCGCTCGGGAGTGGTCGGCGGCCGAGTACGCGGAGCGGGCCGCCACGACCCTCGATCCGCGCCGTGGCCACGCCCAGGAGTTCGGCGCCTACCTCTCAGAGCACCGCCGCCGGCTCGAGAGCCGCGGCGTGGTTCGGCCCGAGCTCTACCTCTTCGTCCGTCTCGGGCCACCCGCCCACGCCGCCGGAGCTCAGCGCTTCGCCGAGACCTGGCGTGAGCTGACGCGATCCGTGGGGCTCAAGGACGCGCGGGCGGTCGGGCGCAAGCGGATGGAGGAGCTCCGCCGCGCCGAGGAGCGTGCCTTCGACCGGGTCTTCGACGGCCTCCCCTGCGAGCGGGCCCGCTCGGGCGAGGTCGCCTATCTCGTCCGCTCCGCCTACACCCGCGGCGTCGGCGAGCCGCGGATGGACCGAAACTGGCGCCCGCAGGCGATCTACGTGGAGTCAGAGGATGGCTCCGCGGGCTTTGAACCCTACGAGCACGACCTCCATCGCCTCCATGAGAGCCGGGTGACGATCCAGCCCAGGTCGCTCAGGGTCGAGGGCGAGGCCGGCACTTCCCACCAAGCGCTCCTCGTCGTCGGAGCGCTCCCGGACGAGGCGCTCTTTCCCGGCGCCGACGTCGAGCTCCTGTTCTCACCGCTCGAGTGCGGCTTTCCCGTCGACGCGGTCTTCACAGCGGAGTGGCTCCCGAACCGATCGGCCCAAAAGCTCGCCCAGAAGCGGATGGTCGACGCCGACCAGCAGGCGAGCGAGGAGTCGTTCGGCGAGCACGGGCCGACGGTCGGCACCACCGAGCGCACCTACGCGGCCCGCGAGCTCCAGGCCCGGCTCGGAGCCTCGGACCGGCCGCCATTCCTGCGCTCGGCGATCACGCTCTGCGTCGGCGCGGATTCGAACGAGCAGCTGGAGGAGCGGGTGGACCGCTTGCGCTCGGAATACGGGCGGGTCGAGCTCCACCGCCCGCTCGGAGAGCAGCACCGGCTCTTCCTCGGCGCGATGCCCGCGCAGCCCTTCCCGGCCCGCGACTACCTCGCCCACCTCCTGCCCGAGCAGCTGGGGGCGATGGTGCCGACCGCGATCTCCCACGCGGGCTCTGAGATCGGCCCCTACCTCGGCTATGGACTGACCGGATCACGGCCGCCGGTCCAGCTCGACCTGGCCGAGGCGTCTCGGACCGACCGCCCGCCGACCGTGCTCCTCACCGGCTCGCTCGGCTCGGGGAAGACGATCGCGCTCGAGACGCTCCTCTATCAGGCCTACCTCCAGGGCTCTTCGCCGATCGTCGACATCGACCCCAAGGGCGACCACCGTCTCGATCGCCTCCCGGGAGTTGCCGATTCGCTCGAGTCGATCGAGCTCGGGCCCGACGAGCGCTACCGGGGGCTACTCGACCCGATGCGGGTCGGCACCGACGAGACCCGTCAGGACCTCGCCTACGGCTTCTTGCTTGGGATCCTGCCGGACCCCGTCCCGGCCGAGTGGCGGACGAAGATCCGCCGGGCCGTGGCTGCGGTCGACACCGCCGGAGGTAGGACCACCGGCGAGATCCTCTCAGAGCTCAGGGCGATCGGCGCCGAGGACTGCGCCGAGGCGCTCGAGGTCCACCTGGAAGCGGGCCTGGCGAAGCTCGGCTACGGCCGCCCCGGCCAGGAGCTCCCCGAGGTCGGTTCGGCCCAGGTCGTCTCCTTGCGGATCCGAAACCTGGTCACGGTCAAGCCCGATGTCCGACGCTCCGAGCTTCAGGAGGACGAGCGGGTCTCTCAGGCCGTGCTCCGCCTGGTCGCCGCGTATGCGCTCCGCCTGTGCTCAGCCGACTCGAACGTCCACTCGGTGCTGGCGCTCGACGAGGCCTGGGCGCTTCTCTCAGACACTCAGGGCCAAGCGCTTCTCGACCGCCTCGCGCGGATGGGGCGCTCGATGTCGATCACGCCGCTGCTCGCCTCGCAGATCGTCGGCGACTCGGAGGCCCTGGAGCCCCTGGTCGGCACCTACCTCGCCTTCGGGGTCGAGACCGAAGCCGAGGCAGAAAGGGCGCTCGAGCTCCTTCGACTTGACCCCGACGATGAGTCTCTTCGCCAGCGCCTGATCTCGTTTCGCGCCGGCCGCTGCTACCTCCGAGACGTCGAGGGGCGGGCGATCCCGATGCGGATCGACCCGGGGGAGGAGCTGCTCTGTGCCCTAGGGACGACACCGAAGCACGAGTCCAGTAATTCCTCCATTCACCCATTAGTGCCACAAGGCGTATCCGGCGAGGATCGCGGCGAGGCGGGCGACGCCGAGCCCGCCGAGGGGACTTGAGATGCGCCGCTCGCCTAGACGCGCCCAGCCCTTTGAGAGGAAACGGCGGCGGGCTCGGCCACGCCCTTGGTCTTGGCGTGCGCGTGGGCTCTTCTTGGCGGTCTTGATATCGGCGCTCTCTTTGGAGGTCTCCGTCGCCGCGCCGCCGGATCGCGGGGCGGGCGAGCGCCCCGCTCAGGGCGGCGACGCCGACCAAGACCAAGGAGGCGCATCGGGCAACGGAGGCAACGGCGGCGAGGGAGGGGGAGGAGCAACGGGCGCCGGGTCTAGCGCGGATACGGACACCGGGAGCGACGTCGAGCACGCGGGTGGCCAGGTCAACCCGCTCTCGATCGAGAACCCGGTCTGCGGCGAGTCGCTGTCTGCGAACGAGAAGCGGAACTGCTTCGTGACCGGGACGCCAGAGAGCCGTTACCCGACCTCGAACTACGGCGTCGACATCCACATCGACACAGGCCTCGACAACATCGTCGGCAACTTCCAGAACCTCCTAGCTCAGCTCGCGAACGCGATCTGGATGGCCCTCCTCTTCGTTTTGAGCCTGGTGATGACGCTCCTCGGCTGGGCGTTCGAGCTCTCGCCGTTCACCGACAACGGGGTGATGGCGGAGGTTTCGGCCGGCCTCGAGCGCTTCTACCGGGTCTTCACCTCGCCCTTCTTCGTCTTCGCCCTGGTCTGTGTCGGTGCTTGGGGCGTCTACCGTGGCCTGGTCCGTCGTGAGTTCGCCTCGGCGATTGCCGGCACGGCGATGACCGTCGCCCTGATGCTGCTGGGGCTCTGGATCCTCCACGAGCCGCGGGCAACGGTCGGGACCGTCGCCGAGATCACCAACGACGCCGCGGTCGCGGTGATCGCGGCGCCGCAGGAGGGCGGCCTCTCCAATCCGCAGTCGGCCTACGCGGGGGCAACGGCGGAGGTCTGGTCGGCGATGACCCTGCCCGGCTTTTCGGCGATGAACTTCTCCGACATGGAGTGGGCTCTGTCTGAGGCAGACCCCGAGCTCCTGGCGAAGGCGAACGAGACCGCGTGTCGCGACTACGCCTATATGTCGATCCTGCCGCGCGAATACCTGGAGCGCCTCGCGACGGCGGACCTCTTGGATCAGCTCGACTGCTCGGAGGTGGCCTCGCTGGTCCCGGCGCCGCGCACGAACGCGGAGATATGGCTTCGCTCGAGCCCGGGCTCAGAGGCGCGCGACTCGCTCTGGGACGAGTTCAACGACGACTACCCCTACGCGTCCTATCTGGCGATCCAGGGCGACTCGGGCGCCTGGACACGACTGCCACTGGTCTTACTGATCGGGCTCGGCCTGCTCGGTGGGATCCTGCTCTTGGCCTGGCTTGCGGTTCGGATCTTCGTCCAGACCGCGGTCGCCTTCGTCCTCGTCTTATCGACGCCGATCGCGCTCTTCATGCCTGCCTTCGGAGAACGCGGCCGGGCGGCCTTCGCCTTCTGGGGCGGGACGCTCGCCGGGGCGCTGATCTCGAAGCTGGTCTACGCGGCGCTCCTCTCCGTCGTCCTGTTCGCGACCACGGTGATCGCGAGCGCGGTGCCCGAGGGCGCGGGGGCGTTTATGGCCTTCCTGGTCATGGCAGGCCTTTGGTGGGCGGTGTTCCTAAAGCGCGACGACATCTTGAGCTTCCTCTCCGTCTCACAAGACGAGGGGGGCTCGGGGCGGCTCTCGAACCTGACCGGGTTCCTCCTCACCCGCCAGATCGCCCGCTCGGTCACCGGGGCGATCGGCGGCACCGGACGCACGGCCGCGAGAGGCGCTGGCTTCACCGGCTCGAAGCTGGCGGGCGTCGGCTCTGATCGCGCCGAGGGCGCGCGGGGAGCCGCCCGTGCGGCGCTCGAGCGCCAGGCGGAGAAGCGCCTCGGCGCCCGCTACGACGCCGAGAAGGTGGTGACGGGCGAGCAGGCGGAGCGGCGCTCGCAGCTCGCCGGGCTCGCGGCGCAGCGAACCGACGCGCTGAAGGAAGCACGCCGCCACGGAAGGCTCGCCAAGGGCGCGAGCCCTCCCGAGCGCGAGCGCCACATGGAGGCAAAGCGGGCAGCCGGGGCGCGCGCTGCCAAGCTCCGCGGCTCGCAGGCGAAGCTTCGCGAGCAGATCGCGGCGCAGGGACCGCGGGAGGACGAGGCGCGGTCGTTCGTCTCTCAGGCAGACCAGCTCGAGCGCACCTCCGGCGAGCGCTTCTCGGCCCAACAGGTCGCCCAGGCTAAGGAGGGGATCCGCCGCGCGGCCGACAAGCCCGTTGGCGACTCAGCCCACGCCTGGCGGGTGGGGATGAGCCCCGAGCGCTACGCGTCACTCTCAGGGCGAGAGCGCGAGACGGCGCGCTCGGAGGTCCAGCGCCAGCTCCGCGCCGACGGGATCGCCTTCGGGGCGGTCTCGGATCGGCCCGCCGGCCTCGTCAGGGCTCGGAACCGCTCGAAGATGCGGCGCCAGCTGCGCTCTCAGCCGGGCGGCAGGCGCCAGCTCCACGAGGCGCGGGCGCACGCAGCGAGCCGGCGGCGGCGGTCTTCCCGGAGGGGAATCTCGCGATGAGCGCCAGGGGCCGTGTCTTGGTCGCCCTTGTCGCGGCTTCGGTTCTCACTGGTTTCGCGGCGCTACTGGGGGGCGGCGACCGGGAGGCCGTGCCCGCGCAATCGGCGGACGTCGCTGAGCGGCCCTCGCGGCTGGAGCTCGAGCG
>JBBJNX010000350.1:0-2965 GCA_037721115.1 Candidatus Limnocylindria bacterium | reverse complement strand
CCGCAGGCGCGGCACTGGTAGTCATACGTCGGCACGGCGCGCGCATCATGGCAAAGGATAGGGGCCCGCGCAACGCGGACCCTCGACGGCGCACACGGATGGCGTCAGGCGGGCGAGGTTCGCTCCCCGAGCCGGCCCAGCCAGCGGCGGACGGGAGCCGGCGAATGGGAAACCGACTGGGCATCCGGCGCGGAGATCAGCCGTGCAACGCGGTGCAGATCGTCCGAGATCCGTTCCTTCGGGTACTTGGTCACCAGCGGCAGGCCCTCGTTCGACGCGATAACGGCCTTTGGTCCGTTGCTGACCACGGTCGCCGAGATCGGCAGGCCGAGCGACGTGGACATGTCGTCAACTTGAATTCCATGGTTCGCGCGGTTGACGATGACCTTGACCACGCTCGCCAGGCCAAGCGAGCGGGCGAGCTCGAGAAACTGGGAACTGTTGCGAATCGCGCCCACCTCGGGAGTGACAACCAGGAAGATCTCGTTGGCCACCGTGAGCATGGCCATCGTGCGGTCGTCGTACCCAGGGTGGGTGTCGACAATGACGTAGGAATAATGGTGTTTCGCCCAGCGCAACGCGGCGAGCAGCAGGTCGACCGAGATCCGCTCTGACTCGGCGGGATTGGTCCCCCACGTCATCACCCGCACGCCGCTGGCGGCATGCGTCGTGACACATTGCTCGAACGCCGCATCGGTCCAATCCTCGGGCGGGCTGTCGGCGAGATCGGCAAGTCCCAGTCGAAACGGCACGTCGAGGACCGAGGTGACATTGCCGACCCCCACATCGGCGTCGAACAGCAGGACCTCCGCTCTCGTCTGCTGGCGCAGAGCCACGGCCACGTTGACCGAGATCGTAGTTTTACCAACGCCGCCCTTCGGCGCAAAGACGCTGACCGCATGGCCCTCGCCGGCAACCGGTGCGGTCGACAGGGTTTCGTCTGACGCCCATTCGCCCGACTCCGTCGGCAGACGGCGTCCCCCACGGATCAGCAGTGCCTGGAGGCGGTACACGAGCGCGTCGGGAAGCAGCGGCTTCAAGGCCAGCTCATCCGCCTTGGCGCCGAGCCCGGCCGGGACGTCCATGCCGTCCCCGAGCATCAGGAGAACGGGGACGGTCGCATTCATCTGGAGAGCGGCGTAAACGGATATCGCCATGCCTGCCCCGAGGTCGCAGTCGATCACGCCAAGGTCATAGGATGCGGCGGGGACGTTGGCGGCAATCGCCTGAGTCGGTGCAAAACCGGCGCGTTCGAGCGCCTGAAGATAGGATTCGGCTTCGCCGTCGACGGCGAGTAGGACGGTGGGTCGCTCCATTGCCTTCCTTACGCGTGCGGTGTGGTGCGGTGACGTACTGCGTTCAGTCTCCGCGGCCGCCCCGAAAGGGCAATGGGACTCGGGCGGGCGAGCCCGCTCCAAAGGTACCGGCGCGGGTCAGGCGCCTCGCACCATGCGCATGCCGCACTTCGGGCAGTAGAACGCCGTGGCGCTTCCTGCCTCGTACCCACAGTGAGCGCACGTGAGACCAGATCCCCCGCCGATCGATGGAAGTCGAGCCTGCTCAGCCTCGCCGAGGCTGTATCCGGAAGCCACCACCTGCTGATAGAGCGAGCTCAACAGCTTCTGCCCGATGCGCTCCGTGTCGCCGCGCATGCCCCTTCCTCCCCAGCCGATGAGAGCGCGCACGATCAGCTCGCCGGATAGCTCATCCCAGTGCGACGCCAGTCCGCCCACGATCGAGTTGTATTCCGGGTACCCACTGGTATCGGGATCGCCGTGCAGGAGGCCGCAGAAGAACGTATCCACGGTCATGTCGAGCGCGTCAGTGAGCTCCAGCACGTAGAGGCCGTGACGCCCGATCGGGCTCACGTCGCGGCGGGCAAGTACCCACTGCTGCATCTCCGTGAATCGCTCGATCGCCGGGGACGCAGCCGAGTACTCGATCGGGAGGGGCTCGATGATCTCGACCGGGGTCTGGCTCAGCGGCTCCAGGATGCCGGGGATCGCCATGGCCACGGCCGGATCGGCGCGGAGTCGCAGGCCATCACTGCTCCGCGCAACGTAGGCGAGCCGCAGCAGATATTCTTGTGCGGTCACCTCCTCATGCATCGGCATCGAGGGTGGCGGCGGCGAAGCCCGCTTCTTACGCTTGAGGAACGACATGGAGATGGGCCTTTCTGGCTGGCAGCGGGCCGATTCTACCAGCCGCCGTCCGCTAGTCCGCCCTGAGCTGGCTCCGCTCTTGCTCGAGATCAGCCAGCCGCTCGCGCTCCCGTTCCACTACCGCCGCCGGCGCCTTGGCCGTGAACGCACCATTGGCGAGCAACGCGCGGATGCGTTCGATGTTGCGGTCGAGTTCCGCGCGCTGCGCGTGACGACGTATCCCGACGTCGACCGTCGCGTCACCGCCGACCGCCAGCCACGCCGCTCCGAGTGGACCGGCGGCGACCAGGATCGGACGTTCACCCGCCGAGTGGATCTCAATCGGTCGCACGCGCGCCAGCGACTCGACATAGGCGGCTCCGTGCTCGATGGCGGCCGCCGATTCCGCATCCGTGGGCTCCACGACCAGGCTGACACGGGCACCGGCTGGCGTTCCCGCCTCCGTTCGAAGGTTGCGGATTCCGCGGATGAGCGTCGACAGGTCGTCGAAGGCTGCTTCAGCCGGACGGTCACGCGTGGTGGCGGTCGGCCAGGCCGCCCGGATAAGAAGGGGCTCCGCGGCTATCTCAGGGGCCTCGGCGCGCAGAGCCTGCCAGATCTCCTCGGTCACGAATGGCATGAGCGGATGCAGCAGGCGCAGCAGCGTCGCCAGGCCGCCGGCAGCCGCCGACCACGTGACAGCCCGCTCCGCGTCGGTGGCGTCATCCCGCCGCAGGTCAACCTTCGCCATCTCCAGGAACCAGTCGCAGTAGTCGCTCCACACCACCTCGTAGACGGTGGCCGCGTAGCCACCGAGGTCGAGC
>JBBJNX010000349.1:0-2971 GCA_037721115.1 Candidatus Limnocylindria bacterium | reverse complement strand
GGGCGGCGCTGCCACATCGTGCGAGGACGCCCTTCAGGCGTCACGGCGACCTCGCTGCGGCCGCGGGCGTAAGCGCCCCAGGAGGCAATGACCTGCAGTTCCTTGCAGTTGCCTTCGACGACGAACGTCATCCCGAACGCCGACGGCATCAGCTGCTCGATCGCCGGTGCCGGCGGCTCAGCCTTGCCCTCGCCGTTGCCGTCCGTCGAGGTGGTGACCGTGCCGAGCTCCTCGTCCGGAACGGTCTGCACCGCCTGGTACTTCCGCGGCGCCAGCATCCCCGCGAGATACCGCTCGGACGCGGGCTCGCTCGTCGACAACTCCTCGAAGTCCCCGCCCACCGGGCCGATGAGGTCATCGCGGACCATCCGCTCGAGTTCGCCGCGCAGCCGGCTCGGTGAGCGCGACAGCGGACCATTGGGCGAAGCCTGCGCGCTCATGTCATCACGCGCGCTCGCCGCCGAGGCCCTGCCGCTCGATCACCGCAGACACGAGCCCAAACGTGACAGATCGCACCAACCGCTTCCGTCCGGCGCTGCCGCCACGATGGTCTGCAACGCAGATGCGCCGCCCGGTTCCCGCCGGACGGCGCATCTGGAAGACATTCCGATCGTTGGATGAAGCACCTTGTGGTAGAGGAAAGCTTGCACGACGGTCGGACGGAAGAAGGGTAACGCCGTGCAGCCGAGCGGACCGCAGCACCCCAAGCGCAGGGCCAATCCCAACGAGCCGTTCATCTGCGCTGGCGACAAGCAACTCAAGGAAGTCCAGAAAGCGGCCTGGAACGCGGGCTGGTGGCCCGTGCGGAAGAGGTCGGGGATCATGTGGCTGGCTCCCGACGAGGTCGGCCAGGTCATGCTTCATGGGACCGCGAGCGATCACCGCGCCCACCGCAACGCTGTGGCCCAGTTCCGCGCCGCCGGCTTGGACATCTGACCGGTGCCATGCATCGTGCGTTCGCCGCAAGGCGTAGCATGCACGTCGGATGAGCGAACTATGACCGAGTTTCGCGATTGGCAGATCACGCTTCCGTTCTCCGTGCCGGCAGGCGACACCGAAGGTGTCCTCCTGGAGGCGCTCTTCGAGGCCGCGCTGGAGCACGCTCCGCCCGAAGCTCACGGCATGACCGCGCGCGCCGACACACGCGAGGGCAAGGTGTGGATCGTCTTCACACTCGTCGGAAGGTCCGAGGACCTCGCTAGAAGCATCGCGACCGAGATGCGCAGCCGCATCGGTGACGCCCTGCTCGTCGGCGACGAAGTCCGCATCTCCGCTGCGTAGCCGCTCAGCCGCCGTCGAAGATCGTCGCCTGCGACGCTGACGGCGTGGCAACCGGCTTGCGGGCAGGCTTCTTCTTGGCGTGCAGGCCGGCGGCCTCCTCGGCCGTGCGACGCTCGTGGTTGAGCTCGAGCAGTCGATCGAGGATCTCCTGGCGGGCGATCGGCTCGAACGTGTAACGAATGCCCTGGCGGGTCTCGTGGAAGTCGTGGCCAAGGTCCAGGTCCGTCCAGCCGTAGGCGTCGCGGACGGCGTAGTCGAGGGCCACGTGCAGCTCACGCAGGCGGGCGACGTCGGCATCCGACTGGGCCGGATCGTGGACGCGGTTGTAGGTCTTCGTCAGGCCCTCCTGGCGGTCTAGCATGAGGGTGGAGCGGTGGGCGGTCAGCGCACTGCCGGGGGAGGTGATGTCGAGCCCGAGATCCGGTTGCGGGAGCTTCTCGAAGCAGTCGGTGGGGCTGTAACTCAGATCCGCGCGCATGGTGGCGGAGTTCGCGATCGTCCACCAGTAGTGAACGCCGGAAGACAGCAGGCCGAGGTGAGCGTCGTCGGCGTATGCGAACACCACGAGCTTGTGCATGAACACGATGCTCGCGGGGACTCGAACCGGCATCACTGTCTTGCTGACCTGAGCGATCACGATCACGCGGTCCAGCGGAGCGATCGCGCGACGCAGCCCCGGCCGCCCGTTCCAGAATTTCCACCACTCGTGCACCATGCGCGGGTACTTCGCGGCGTCCTTAGTCTGGCGCTCGGGCTTCACGAGCCGCTCGATGATCTCCCAGCAGTCCGGGTATGCCTGCGCCTCCGCTGCAGAACGCTCGCCAAAGTGGATGACCCAGCGCGACGGCGAGCAGTCAGGCCGCGAGTTGAGATCCTCGCCGTTGAGGTAGGGGCGCACGACTTCCGCATTGCGAGGGTCACGCTCGATCAGCGCCGCCGCGGCGTCGGGCGTGAGCACGAACCCCATGCCGAGCGCGATGGAGCCTTGGAACGAGCGTCCGGCGTTCGCGGCGAGGCGGGCAGCGTTGCCGGCGACGCGGCTGGCGGCTTCCAGCGACGCCGTGATCGCCGTCACGGGCCGGCCGTCGAGCACCACCTGACCGCGCCACGCACCACGATGCAGCCACAGGTGCGCGACCTCGAGGTTCGCGCCGCCCGGCCATGGCTCGCTGGGGACCGCTCGCGCAAGGCGGCAGGCACCCGCCAACAGATGGTCGAGGCCGACCTCACGGGTGTCGCCCTGGGCGATCGTGTTCGTGGCCAGTAGGCCGGCCATCCCACCATCGCGCAACATCGCGGCGGCACGCAGCGCGAAGTATGCGATCAGGTCAGCGTTGCCGCGTCGCCGCTCCGCAAGCCACAGGACGAGGTGCTCTCGATAGCTGGCGCCGAGCGCCGGGCTGATCTTCTTCCCACCCTGGAACGGCGGGTTGCCGATCACCGCGTCGAAGCCGCCGCGCCGCCACACCTCCGGCAGCTCCAGCGCCCAGTGAAAGCAATACCGATCCACGCCGACATCGACGCGGCCAGCCTGCAGCCAGCGTTGCGACGCAACCGCGAGCGCCTCGCGAGCAACCGTCCGCACGTGACCCGGCGTGTCCGCGTCGAGCAGCAGCGGCACCTGCTCCGCGATTGCCGCGAGCACGTCGTCGAGATCCTCGCCGTCGCCGTTGGCGAGCGCCGCCGCGAC
>JBBJNX010000348.1:0-2979 GCA_037721115.1 Candidatus Limnocylindria bacterium | reverse complement strand
GCAGTTCGGCTCGGGCATCGCACCGTGGCTCGTCATCGCCGGCGTGTTCCTCCAGATCACCGGATTGGCCATCGTGGGACTTATCGGCTTCGGCGCTGCGGTCCTGTTCACCTTCGCCACCCTGCCGGTCGAGATCGGCGCGTCCGGCAAGGCGCTGGCCTTTGTCAATGGCCTCGGCATGGTGGGAGAGAAGCAGACCGGCGCACGCGAGGTGCTCAAGGCAGCGGCCTGGACGTACGTCGCAGGCGCGCTGACCGCGCTCCTGACCTTCCTGTATTACGCGTGGCTCATTTTCGGACGACGTGACTGAGCTTTCCCTCGCCGGACCGCCGCAGGCGATCAGCGAGATCGACTCCCCATCGCTCGCCGCGTGGCTCACCGCCCGCGGCGAGCCGCCGTATCGGGTCGACCAGGTTCTCTCGGGCGCCCATCGGCCCGAAGTGGCGGGCTTCGATGATCTCACCGACCTCCCTGTCGCGCTCCGTTCCGAAGTGGCGCAGGCATTCCGCTTCAGCACCATCGTGGATAGTCACGTCATCGGCGCCGATGGTGGCATGACGGCCAAGGCGGTCCATGAGATGGCAGATGGGCAGCGCATCGAATCGGTGCTGATGCGGTACGCGGCGCGCGGCGCCATGTCGGAACGTACGACGATCTGCATCAGCTCTCAGGCCGGCTGCGCGGTGAACTGCCCGTTCTGCGCCACCGGGCAGGCCGGGTTCGGACGTCAGCTCACCGCGGGCGAGATCGTCGACCAGGTGCTCCACTGGCACCGGCGGCCGTGGAATGCCCTGGGTGATGCGAAGACCGGTCACTACAACATCGTGTTCATGGGCATGGGAGAGCCGCTCAACAATTCCGATCGGGTGTTCGAGGCGGTGCGGCTCCTGAACGATCCGCAACGCCTGGGGATCGGTGCGCGCCACATCACCGTGAGCACCTCGGGCGTGGTGCCCGGCATGGATCGCATGATCGAAGAGTTGCCGCAGGTGAACCTGGCCATCAGCCTCCATGCCGCGACCGACTCGCTGCGCGACGAGCTGGTGCCGATCAATCGCAAATGGCCGATCAGGGAGGTTGTGGCGGCGGGGCGGCGCTTTGCTGCGCGAACCGGGCGGCGGGTCAGCCTCGAGTACGTGATGATCGACGGGCTCAATGACACCGATGAGCAGGCAGATGGGCTGATCGACATTGCCCGCGGCTGGCGCTCGCACCTGAACCTGATCCCGCTCAACCCGACACCGGGCTCGCGCTGGAGCGGGACGCCGGCGGCCGGCATCGAACGGTTCGTTGACCGCCTGCGAGGCGCGGGGGTATCGGTCACGGTGCGCGATACGCGCGGCCGCGAGATCGATGCTGCGTGTGGCCAGCTCCATGCGCAGCTTTCCGGCCGCTCCATGCGCGAGGCGCGTGAGGCGGCGGCGCTGGCGGCTACATCGTCGTGACGGGCGACCCACACATCAGCGCCAGCATCCTGAACGCGGATTTCGCCCAGCTCGGGGCCGAGGTTCGGCGCGCCGCAGACGCACGGGTCGACTCGGTGCACCTCGATGTCATGGACGGTCACTTCGTCGACAACCTGACCATGGGTCCGGTGGTGGTCGCAGCCGTGCGGCCCGAGACGGACCTGCCCTTCCACACCCACCTGATGATCAGCAATCCGCTGGCCTACGTTGAACGATTCGCGGATGCCGGCAGCGACCTGATCGTCTTCCATGTCGAGGCGGATGACGATCCCTCCGCGGTGATCGAGGCGATCGAGCGGGCCGGCAAACGACCCGGCATCGCGCTCAACCCCGGCACCCGCGCCGATGCGGTGGCCGCGTACCTCGAGCGCGTGGACCTTCTGCTCGTCATGACCGTTTACCCCGGTTGGGGAGGGCAGCCGTTCATCGAGGGGGTCGTCCATAAGCTCTCGGGGCTTGCGGCCGATATCCGGCACCGCAACCTCGATCTGTCCATCGCGGTCGATGGCGGAGTCAGCCTCACGACCATCGGCCGCGCGCATGCCGCGGGCGCCGATGTTCTCGTCACCGGCAGCGCCCTGTACAGTACCGATGGCGATTTGGCCCCCACCGTCGCCGCCCTTCGCGCCGCGGCACGCGGTCGCCGCGATACCGATACCGATATTGACGCCGAAAGGACCTGACGCTGCTGTCTCGCCGATCCCTCCTGCCCGGATTCGCCGTGATGCTCATCACGATACTCACCGTGGCGTGCAGCCAGGAAGGTCCCCAGCTGCCGTTCGTTCCCACGTCGACCCCTGAGCCCACGCCGGAGCAGCCGCGCGAGGTGACGGTGACCGTGGTGGCGCTCGGTACCGAAGAGACGGTGCCCGATGCCGAAGTCCGAATCGGTGAGAGCGCGGCTCGCACCACGGCAGATGGATCGGCCAGCGTGACGGCCATGCGGGGTGCGAGGGTCGAGGTCACCGCGGAGGGACATGACTCCGAATCAGGAACCGTCCCCGGTGAGGGAGACCTGCGCATCGAGATCCGGCCGAACGTGGTCAGCGGTGTCGTCTCTGATCCTGACGGTGAGCCGCTCGAGGGCGTCCGCGTCTTCGTCGAGGGCGGCGAGCTCAGCACGGAAACCGACGAGGATGGTGCGTACGAGCTCGCCGAGCTACCCGAGAATGCGACGCTGGTGTACAAGATGCCCGGCTATCGGCTGGGCGAGATCCAGCCCGCCGGCGAGATGACCCAGGATGTCGCCATGGAACCTTTCGCGGCGCGCGCCCTGTATGCGCCGTCGGCCATCTTCGAGGCGCCAGGCCGGCTCGATGCGATGCTCGACCTGCTGGATCGCACGGAGGCCAATGCGCTCGTCATCGACGTCAAGGAGACCGACGGGCGCCTGTACTACGCCACCGACCTTCCTTCGGCCGTCGCGGTCGGCGCCGTGCGTGAGACACCGGTCTTCGATCTCGAGGAGATCCTGCCGATGTTGGAGGAGCGCGGGATCTACACGATCGCGCGG
>JBBJNX010000027.1:0-11315 GCA_037721115.1 Candidatus Limnocylindria bacterium | reverse complement strand
TCGAGAATGTCCGCGAGGATCTGGCCGGCGGATCGCATCTGATCGATCTCGGAGGGCCGTTTCAGTGTGACGGCGCCGGCGCCGCGCATGCTCATCGGCTCAACTCGCGACACGCGGGCCGATACGCGCCAGGATCGCCTCAGTCACGGCCTCGATCGACTGCGTGCCGTCGAGCCGGTCGACGATTCCGGCGCGCTCGTAGTGCTCGACGACGGCCAGCATGGGCGGAACCTGCTTGTCGAGGCGCGCGCGAACCACCTCGGGGCGGTCATCGTCGCGTTGTCTGAGAACAGTGCCGTCCCGGTCGCAGCGACCTGGATCGTTCGGTGGGTCGGTGTCCTCGTGGTAGGTCGTGCTGCATTGCGGACAGATCCAGCGACCGGCCACGCGGCGCACGAGCACCTCGGTCGGGACCTCGATGGAGAGGACGCGGCGGATCCGCTCACCGGCCGCGGCGAGGGTGTCGTCGAGCGCCATCGCCTGGCCGACCGTGCGCGGGAAGCCGTCCAGGATGGCACCGGCATCGGCGGCGGGCCGAGCGAGCTCCTCCATGAACATCGCGATCGTCAGTTCATCGGGCACCAGCTCGCCGCGTTCCATGTATTCGCGGGCAGCCTCGCCGAGCGGAGTACCGGCGGCGAGCGCGGCGCGGAACAGGTTTCCCGACGCCAGGTGCACGAGGCCGAACTCCCGCGACAGGATCGACGCCTGCGTCCCCTTTCCGGCACCGACCGCGCCCACCAGGAGCAGGATCAGTCGTTCGGCAGTGGCGTCCCCGACGGGCGCATCGGTCACCTGATGAAGCCCTCGTAATGGCGCATCATCATCTGTGCCTCGAGCTGCTTCAGGGTCTCGACCACGACACTGACCATGATCAGGATGCTCGTGCCGCCGAGCTGGAGGCTGTCCAGGCCGGGAATCAAGGCCGACACGATGTAAGGCAGCACGGCAACGGTCCCCAGGAAGAGGGCGCCGCCGAGGGTGATCCGGTTGGTGACCCGCCCGAGGAACTCCTCCGTCGGCTTACCGGGACGGATGCCGGGGATGAACCCGCCGTTCTTGCGCAGGTAGTCCGCGGTCTGGTCCGGACGGAACTGGAATGCGGTGTAGAAGTAGGTGAAGAACACGACGAGCAGGAAGTAGAGCGTCCCGTACAGCGGGATGTTCGTCTGCCCGTTGAGGTTCGTGCTGATGAAGGTGGCGACGTCGCGCACCCATCCGATCTCACTCGTCGTGAAGTACGTGGCGATCTGCGCGGGGAAGAGCAGGATGCTCACGGCGAAGATGATCGGGATGACGCCCGCCATCGTCACCTTGAGCGGCAGGTACTGCGTCTGGCCCTGGTACATGCGCCGGCCACGAACGCGGCTGGCGTACTGCACCGGGATGCGGCGCTGCCCCTCGTTGATGAACACGACGGCCGCCACGACCACGATAGCCACGATGATGAACGGGATCAGGCGCGCGGGCGCATCCGGCCCCGAGACGATCGGCCCGATCTGCTGCGGAATGCTGCCGACGATGCCGGCAAAGATGATGAAGCTGATGCCGTTGCCCAGACCGCGCTCGCTGATGAGCTCGCCGAGCCACATGAGCAGGATCGTGCCGGCCGTGAAGCTCAGCAGCAGGCTCATGGTCTCGATGCTGAAGAGCGGGCTGGCGGGGATCACGCCGTTAGCGGAGAGAAGGACGCTGATGCCGTAGCCCTGGGCGAGGGCGAGCGGCACGGTCAGCAGCCGCGTGTACTGGTTGAGCTTGTTGCGCCCGTACTCGCCCTCGCGCGAGAGCTCCTCGAGCGCCGGGATCACGCCGCGCATCAGCTGCATGATGATGCTGGCGTTGATGTACGGATTGACCCCCAGGCCGATGATCGAGGCGGCCGCCAGGCCGCCCCCGGAGAAGATGTTCAGGATCCCGAGCAGCGGGTTGCCTTCAAACAGGTTGGCCAGGGCCTCCGTGTTCACGTTCGGGATCGGCACGTTCGTCAGTGCTCGGAAGATCAGCAGGATCCCGAGCGTGAACAGGATCTTGCGCCGGATATCCGGCGCCCGGAAGGCCGCGACGGCCGTCTCGATCAAGCCGGGGACTCGCTTTCGCTTTCGCTTTCGCTTTCGTCAGCCTCCACCGGCGCGGCCGTCTCGGCTACGGGATCGGCGGCACCAGCACGCGCCTTCGCGGCACGTCGCCCCTTCGCCTTGCGACCCTTGGTTCGAGCCGCGGCATCGGCCTCGGCCTTCGCCGCCGCCTCTTCGTCGAATGGCGCGTTGTCCGGCCAGCTCAGACGCTGGACGGTGCATCCGGCGGCGGTGAGCTTGTCGAGCGCCGTCTTGCTGAAGGCGTGAGCATGGATCGTGATCCCCTTCGGCGCGTCGCCGTTGCCGAGGATCTTGATCGGCAGCTTGGTGTCATGGATCAGGCGGTCGTGCTCGAGCACATCGGGAGTGACGAGCGTCCCCTGCTCCAGCTCGGCGAGCTTCGCCAGGTTGAGCGGGGTGTATTCCACCCGGTCACGATTCCGAAAGCCGTGCAGCTTCGGCGTGCGCACGTGGAGCGGCGTCTGGCCGCCCTCGAACCAGGCGGGCAGGCTGCCGCCGGCTCGCGACTTCTGGCCCTTCGTGCCACGTCCCGCGGTCTTGCCTCGCCCGGACCCGTGGCCGCGGCCCACCCGACGGGTCGGCGTCCGCGACCCGGCGGCCGGATGCAGATCGTGGAGCTTCACCTTGTCTCCTCTTTCTTGGCGCCGACCGGCTCCTCGACCTCGATGAGGAACGCGACGCGTCGCAGCATGCCCCGCATGACCGGGGTATCGACGACCTGGACGGACTGGTTGAGCCGATGCAGGCCGAGCGCCCGAATCGTCCCGCGCGCGGCAGCCCGGTGGCCGATCGTCGATCGGGTCCAGGTCACCGTCAGCAAGGGGCCGGTCTTCGCGACGGGCGTGCGCTTAGCGACCACGTCCACCTCCAAAGCCGGAGTTCATCGGCTCGCGCCGCTCCGGGATCTCGTGCGGCGTCCGGGCTCGCTCCGCGCCACGCTTGCCGAGCAGCTGCTCGGCGGTTCGACCGCGCAGCGCCGCGATGGCGTCCGCGGATCGAAGCGCGGCGAGGCAATCGATCGTGGCGCGCACGACATTGATCGGGTTCGTTGAACCCTGTGCCTTGCTGAGCAGGTCACGGATGCCCGCCGCCTCGACGACGGATCGCACCGATCCGCCCGCGATGACGCCGGTGCCCGCACTGGCCGGCTTGAGCATCACCTTGGATGCACCGAAGTGACGATGCACCTCGTGCGGAATCGTGGTGCCGACCAGCGGCACCTTGATCAGGCGCTTCTTGGCATCCTCGACGCCCTTGCGGATCGCCTCGGGGACCTCGCCGGCCTTGCCGAGTCCGGCACCGACCGTGCCGTTGCCGTCGCCCACGACCACCACCGCGCTGAAGCTGAACCGGCGGCCACCCTGAACCACCTTGGCTACGCGGTTGATCTGGACGACCTTCTCTTCCAGGTTGAGCTTGGACGGATCAATCCGTGCCATGTGCTGATCTCCTCACAGGTTGAGGCCGCCCTCGCGGGCGCCCTCGGCGAGCGAGCGGACCCGCCCGTGGTACTGATAGCCGCCGCGATCCAGCACGACGGCGCTGACCCCGGCCGCCTTCGCCCGCTCGGCGAGGGCCTTGCCGACCGCTCGCGCCGTGTCGACCGGGGTCGACGCGCCGAGGTCTGACTCGCGGCTGGATGCCGCCGCCAGCGTGCGCCCGGTGGAATCGTCGATCACCTGGGCATAGATGTATTTCGAGCTGCGGAAGACCGACAGTCGAGGGCGCTCGGTGCTGCCGGTGATCCGAAGCCGGATCCGTTGGTGGCGCTTCTGGCGCAGGGCGCCGCGCGAAAGGTTCGTTGTCATCAGATTCAGCTTCCGACCTTGCCGGCCTTGCCGGCCTTGCGCAGGATCTGCTCGCCGGCATATCGGATCCCCTTGCCCTTGTAGGGCTCGGGCTTGCGCTTCGATCGGATGTGGGCTGCGATCTGGCCGACCAGCTCCTTGTCGGCGCCGAACACGCCGAGGCGCGTCGGGGTCTCGACCCGGAACTCGATTCCGGATGGCGGGTCGACCTCCACCGGATGTGAATACCCGAGCGCGAGGACAAGCTTCGCTCCCTGCAGCTGCGCGCGGTAGCCGACGCCGCTGATCTCCAGGTTCTTCGTGAAGCCGGTCGTCACACCGGTGACCATGTTGTTGACGAGCGTGCGGGTCAGGCCGTGCAGCGCGCGGTGGCGGGGCTCGTCCGTTGGCCGCACGATGCGCAGGGTGTCATCCTCGCGCTCGAGGCTCATCTCCGGGTGCAGCTCGCGCTCGAGCTGGCCCAGCGGGCCCTTGACGCGCAGGCGTCGCCCTTCGTGGGTGACCTCCACTCCAGCGGGGAGCGGGATCGGCAGTCGTCCGATACGGGACATGCTTCGTTCGCTCCTTTACCAGACGTAGGCGAGGACCTCGCCACCGAGATTCTGTTTCCGGGCATCGGTCCCGGTCATGATCCCGTGGGAGGTTGAGAGGATGGCGAGGCCGAGCCCGCCAAGAACGCGCGGGATCTCGGTCTTGCGCGCGTAGACGCGCAGGCCTGGCTTGCTGATGCGCTTGAGACCGGTGACGACCGGCGTGCGGCCCTCCGCGTACTTCAGGCGCAGGGAGAGCATCTCCTGGATGCCCTCGCTCTGCGTCTCGTACGTGTCGATGAAGCCCTCCTCCACCAGGATCCGCGCAATCTCGCGCTTCACCCGTGACGAGGGCATGCTGAGGTCTTTGTGCCGGGCCGCGCTGGCGTTGCGAATGCGCGTCAGCATGTCGGCGATCGGGTCGGTCACGTTCATTGGTTCGTGTTCGTCTCCTCGGCGACGGTTCGCTCCCAGCCATTCCCGGGTGGCGCCTGCCGCTGATGGGGGCCGCCTGCGTGGCGGCCATCGGTCACAACGAGCTCTACCAGCTCGACTTGGTCACGCCCGGCAGCTGGCCCAGCAGGGCTCGCTCCCGGAAGCAGATGCGGCACATGGCAAAGCGGCGCATGTAGCCGCGCGGCCGGCCGCAGACCTGGCAGCGGTTCTTCTCGCGCACGGCGAAGCGCGCGGGGCGCTTTGACCGGGCGATGCTCGACTTCTTTGCCACGGATGCTCCTTTAGTTCGCCTGGAACGGCATGCCGAGGAGCTCGAGGAGCTTACGCCCCTCCTCATCGGTCTTGGCCGTCGTCACGATGCTGATCTCGAGCCCGCGCAGCCGGTCGATCTTGTCGTAGTCGATCTCTGGATAGACGAGCTGCTCGCGCAGGCCAAGGCTGAAGTTGCCCCGACCATCGAACGAGCGAGTCGGAATGCCACGGAAATCACGGATGCGCGGCAGCGCGAGCGACATGGTGCGCTCTAGGAAGTCGTACATCCGCTGGCCGCGCAGCGTCACCTTGGCACCGATCGGCATCCCGGTCCGAAGCCGGAATTGCGCGATCGAGCGCTTCGCGCGGGTCACGATCGGCTTCTGACCGGTGATCGTGGTCAGGTCGCCCACCGCGGCATCGAGCGCCTTCGCGTTCGCGATCGCTTCGCCGAGGCCGATGTTCACGACGATCTTCTCGACGTGAGGGATCTGCATCGGGTTGGCGTAGCTGAACTCGCGCTGCATCGCCGGCGCGATCTCATCGTGATAGCGTTGGCGAAGCCCGGCGTACTCCGGCTTGCGGAACGCACCGTTTGCCGGTGCCTTCGCACCTGTAGGCGCCTCGTCTCCGGCAGCCTTGGTCACCGTCGAGGAAGCACGACTGCGTGGCGACGCCGTCTTCGGTTCGGCCGTCTTGCTGGCCGCGGTCTTCGTTTCCGCCGCTGTTGCCTTGGCTGCCGCGGGTTTCTTGGCCGCGGTCGGCTTCTTTGCCGCGGTCGGCTTCTTTGCCGCGGTCGGCTTCTTTGCTTCAGGACTCACTTGGTGGTCACCTCGATCTGCTCGCCGCAGCGCTTGCAGACTCGCGTCCGCTGGGCGTGCTCGCCATCGCTCGTGCCATGACCGACGCGTGTCGGACGATCACACCGAGGGCAGACCACCTGCACGTTGGAGACATGCAGTGGCACCGGAAGGTCGATGATGCCGGCCTGCTGCGTCCGGGAACGTGATCGCTGATGACGCTTCGCCATGTTGATGCCGGGAATCACGACGCCGAAGCCACGCTTCGTGCGCTCGACCCGGTCGACGGTGCCGCGCTTGCCGCGGTCCTTGCCGGCCAGGACGAGGACGGTGTCACCCCTTCGGACATTCATCTAGAGCACCTCCGGGGCGAGCGAAATGATCTTCATGTAATTGCGTTCGCGCAGCTCGCGGGCCACGGGCCCGAAGATGCGCGTGCCACGCGGGCTGCCCTGCGCATTGATCAGGACCGCGGCGTTCTCGTCGAAACGAATGTGACTGCCGTCCGGCCGGCCGAACTCCTTCGTGGTGCGAACGACCACGGCGCGCACGACCTCGCCCTTCTTGACCGCCGCATTCGGCAGTGCCTGCTTTACAGCGGCCACGATGACGTCGCCGACCTCGGCCGTATCGCTTGTCGAACGGCCGATGACGGAGATGCACTCCACGACTCGCGCGCCGGAGTTATCGGCCACGCGCAGCCGGCTGTACTTCTGGATCACGCGGGCTCCGTCCCGTCGATCATCTCAACATGGGACCCGCGCGCGACGATTTCGACGACGGTCCAGCGCTTCTCGGCGGAAAGCGGACGGCTCTCCTCGATGCGCACCGTGTCGCCGACTCGGGCGGCGTTCTCCGCGTCGTGCGCCTTGAACTTGCTGGAGAGGCGCACGACCCGCTTGTAGACCGGATGCCTCCGCAGTCGCTCGACGCTCACGACGACCGTCTTGTCCATCTTGTCGGACACGACGCGTCCGGTCTTGCTCTTTCGTTTGCCCTGCATCAGCTGGCCTTCTCTGCGGCAGCGACCGCATCGGCGGCGTGCTGGCGCTCAGTCATGACGGTGAGGATGCGAGCGATCCGTTTGCGGGTCGCCGGCAGCCTGCTGTAATTGCTCTCCTGTCGCGTGGCGAGGTCGAAGCGGATCTTCCAGAGCTCCTGCTTCGCATCGCGCAGCTGGCCCTCGAGGTCCTTGTCGGAGAGGGCCCGTACCTCACTGATGTCCATGCTCCTGGCCCTCCTTGACGACGAACTTCGTGCTGATCGGCAGCTTGTGGCCGGCGAGGCGCATCGCCTCGCGTGCGATCGGCTCCGGGACGCCCGACATCTCGAACATGACCCGGCCGGGCTTGACCACCGCGACCCAGTGGTCGGGTGCGCCCTTGCCGGAACCCATCCGGACCTCGGCCGGCTTCTTGGTGACCGGCTTATCCGGGAAGACCCGGATCCAGACCCGGCCACCACGCTTGATGTGATGGGTCATGGCGCGTCGTGCCGCCTCGATCTGGCGGCTGGTCAGCCAGCAGACCTCTTCAGCCATCAGGCCGAAATCGCCGAAGCTGACCAGCGTGCCGCCCTTTGCCAGGCCACGTCGACGGCCGCGTTGCACCTTGCGGTGCTTGACCCTCTTTGGCATCAACATCGTCAGGACTCCTTCGCCGATGGCTCATCGCTCGCGGACGCATCGGCAGATGCGGGCGCCTGAGCCTCCGGGGCCGGAGCCTCCGGTGCCGGAGTGGCCTTCTTGCGCTCAGCGGCGGCGGCCGGAGCCTTCGTTCGCGCAGGAGCCTTCGGCCGCTCAACCTCGGGACTGCGCTGCGGGGGAGCCTCCTCGGTGCTGGTCGTCGCGGAAGCCGACGCGCGGCTCGGAGCTGGAGCTGGCCTGGTGCCGGCCGGCCGCGTGCGGGTGCCCGCGCCTGCCGCGCCGCGACGCGGCGCGCGCGGCTCGGTGCGAGCGCTACCCGGCCGTTCGCCAAGCTGCTCGCCACGGTACACCCACGCCTTGACGCCGATGCGGCCGTACGTCGTGTGCGCGTGCACCACGCCGTAGCTGATATCGGCGCGCAGCGTGCCGAGCGGAACTCGGCCTTCCTTGTCCCATTCGGTGCGGCTCATCTCCGACCCACCCAGCCGGCCGGAGACCTGGATCTTGACGCCCTTGGCGCCGGCCTTGATGGTGCGCTGGATCGACTGCTTGATCGCCTTGCGGAAGGCGATGCGCCGCTCCAACTGCCCGGCAACGTTCTGAGCCAGGAGCATGCCGTCGAGCTCGGGCTGGAGGATCTCCTTGATCTCGAGCTTGACCTTCTTGTTCGTCAGCTTGCCGACGTTCGTGCGCAGCGCCTCAACGTTCGCGCCGCCCTTGCCGATGACGATTCCCGGCTTGGCCGTGTGCACCGTGACGGTGACGTGGTTGATGCCGCGCTCGATCTCGACCTGGCTGACGCTCGCGTTCGACAGCTGCCTGGCAACCAGCTCCCGGATCCGCATGTCCTCCTGGAGCAGCGTCGCGTAGTCGCGGTCCGCGTACCACTTCGCCAGCCAGGGCTTGATGATGCCGATCCGGAAGCCGTACGGGTGAACCTTGTGACCCATCTACGACTCCTCTCGGTCAGCCACGGCGACGGTGATGTGGCTGGTTCGCTTCAAGATTCCGAATGTCCGTCCCTGGGCGCGGAATCTCCAGCGCTTCAGGGTCGGTCCCTCATCGGCGACCGCGCTCACGATGCGCAGCTCGTCGGCCGACAGGTTGTAATTGTTCTCGGCATTGGCAGTGGCGCTCTTCAGCACCTTCGCCACGTCCCGCGCTGCCGCGTTCGGCATGAAGCGCAGGATCGCCGCCGCCTCCTCGACCGGCTTGCCCGTGATGAGATCGGTGACCAGCCGCACCTTGCGGGGGCTGATTCGAATGTATTTCGCGGTCGCGGTCACTCGCATCGATCCACCTACTTCAGTGCCGTGGAGCGGTCGGTGGCCTTGCCGTGGCCGCGGTAGGTGCGCGTCGGCGCGAACTCGCCGAGCCGATGCCCGACCATGTTCTCGCTGACGAAGACCGGCACGTGGCGACGGCCATCGTGGACGGCAATCGTGTGCCCGATCATCTGCGGGAAGATCACGCTTGCCCGCGACCAGGTCTTCAGCACCTTGCGCTCGCTGCGCTTATTCATGTCGTCGATGCGGCCGAGCAGGCGCGCGTCGACGAAAGGTCCCTTCTTGACGGAACGACTCATCTATCGGCTCCTAACCCCGTCCGTAGCGACGGCGGACGATCATCTTGTTGCTCTGGTTCTTCTTGGCGCGGGTACGCAGGCCCATGGCAGGCTTGCCCCACGGCGTCTTCGGCGGCATTCCGGTTGGCTGCTTGCCCTCGCCACCACCGTGCGGATGGTCGCGAGGATTCATCGCCGATCCGCGCACTTCGGGCCGTCGACCCATGTGGCGCGAACGGCCCGCCTTACCGATCTTCTGGTTCTCGTGGTCGAGATTGCTGACCTGGCCGATCGTCGCCGTGCACTCGATGCGCACGCGGCGCACCTCGTTCGACGGCAGTCGGATCGTGGCGAAGTCACCTTCCTTGGCGAGCAGCTGGGCGCTTCCGCCGGCGCTGCGCACGATCTGGCCGCCGCGGCCGGCGATCAACTCGATGTTATGGATCTGGGTGCCGAGCGGGATGCGGCTCATCGGCAGGGCGTTCCCAACTCGGGCTTCCACATCCGGTCCCGAGGCGACCTGGTCGCCGACCTTCAGGCCGTGCGGCAGGAGCATGTAGCGCTTGTCGCCGTCGGCGTAGTGCAGGAGGCCGATGCGCGCCGACCGGTTCGGGTCGTACTCGACCGTCGCGATCCGCGCCGGCACGCCGTACTTGTCGCGCTTCCAATCGATCACGCGGTAGAGCCGCTTGTGACCGCCACCCTGGTGTCGAACGCTCAGCTTGCCCTGGCTGTTGCGACCAGCACGTCGCACGAGCTTCTCGGTGAGCGGCTTGTGCGGTGAATCGGCGGTGATCTCCTCGAACGTCGAGCGGGTCATCTGCCGAAGCCCCGGCGACGTTGGTCGGTAGTTGCGAAGTGGCATGGTCAGACAGCCTCGAAGAGTTCGATCTTGTCGCCGGGCGCAATCGCCACGATGGCCTTCTTCCAGCCCGGCACCGTCCCGAGGTTTCGGCGGCCGCGCCGCTTCTGCTTGGGACGGACGCTGACGACCCGGACGTCGAGGACGGTCACCTTGAACTCCGCTTCGACCGCGGCCTTGATGAGGAACTTGTTCGCGTGACGGGCAACCGCGAACGTGTAGTTGTTGCGCTCGGTCTCCAGCGTGCTCTTCTCGCTGATCACCGGTCGAAGGAGCACGTCGTGCAGGGTCAGGGCGGTCATGCGTATACCTCCTGCGCCCGGTCGAGCGCGTCACGGGTGAAGACGATCGTATCGGCCTCCAGCAGGTCGACCACGTTCAGGCTGTCGGCCAGGATCACGCGCACCTCGCGCAGGTTACGGGCCGATAGCTCGACTCGCTCGTCGCGGGACGGCAGGACGAGAAGGACCTTGCCCTCCGTCTTCCAACCGGCGAGGCAGGTGAGCATCCCCTTCGTCCTGGTCGCGTCCAGGTCGAAGCCCTCGACCACGCGCAATGCGCCGTCGGCCTGCTTGGCGGAGAGCACGCCGCGCAATGCACTGCGTCGCATCTTCACCGGCATCTTCTGCTCATAGCTGCGCGGATGCGGACCGAAGACCACGCCACCGCCGGTCCAGTGCGGAGCCGTCTTGGTACCCTGTCGCGCGCGTCCGGTTCCCTTCTGGCGCCATGGCTTTTTGCCGCCGCCGGTCACTTCCCCGCGGGTCAGCGTGTCGGCCGTCCCGACCCTGCGTCCGGCAAGCTGTCGAATGACCGCCTGGTGGATCAGGGATTCGCTGATGCGGGCGGCGAAGAGCGACGCGACCAGCTCAACCGTGCCGCCGTCGCTGCCGTTCGCCTTGAGAATCTTCGTCTGGGGCATCTCTACTTCGCCTTCTGGACGATCAGCAGGCCATTTCGCGCACCCGGCACGGCACCTCGCACCAGGATGAGATTGCGGTCCGCGTCGATCCGCACGACCTTGAGCTTCCTGACGGTGACGCGCTCGTTGCCCATGTGACCGGCCATCTTGGTTCCCTTCCAGACTCGGCCCGGGTACGTGCCCGCGCCGATCGAGCCGGGAGCCCGATGGTGGTCCGATCCGTGGGTCTTCGGCCCACGCTTGAAGTTGTGGCGGGCGATGACGCCGGTGAAGCCATGACCCTTGCTGACGCCGGTCACATCCACCAGTTCGCCGGCGGTGAACAGGTCGACCGCGATCTGCTGACCTGCCTCGTAGTCATCGGTCGCATCAACGCGAAT
>JBBJNX010000347.1:0-2992 GCA_037721115.1 Candidatus Limnocylindria bacterium | reverse complement strand
CCTCGCCATCCGCACCGGGTGAAGAGCCGGCGGTGGCCGATGTCACCGCTCCGCCGGCGCCAGACGCCATGCCTCCCCAGGAGCCGATCTCCGAACCCGCGGCAGGCGAAACCGCCACACCCGCCGACGAGCCGCTCGCGACGCCAGCGCCGGAGGATCTGTCGGAAACCGCTCCGGCCGTGGAGACGACACTGGAGCCGGTTCTCGACCCACCGGTTGAGGCGATACCGGTCCTGACGACTCCGCCCGAAGCGACACCCGCTCCACCGGCGCCGGCGGCAACCATTTCGGAGGTTTCGGCTTCTCCAGCCCCATTCCTAGCGCCGCAATCGGAATCCACAGCGCCACAGGCAGCGCTCGTTCTGCCCGATGCGCCCGCCAACTCCTCGCCACCAATCTATTCGCTGCATGGAGCCCTGGGAGGCACCAATACTCATTCGGGCGTTGTGGAAGTGCCCATGAGTCACGCAGAGACGACGGGCCAGCAGCCTGCGGCTGGGAGCCCCGTGGTGGCAACCGAGGAGGCGATGCCTCCAGCGGGGCACGACCAGACAGCGGAACCGCCTCCTCTGCGTCCGCGGCACGGCATCGCTGGCCCGACCGACTTCGAGATTGCTTCCGGGGTCGAGCAGACCGTCACCGCCGGCATCGCGATCATGGCTCCTGGCGCCATTACCACGACGGTCTCGGTGGCCGTCGAATTCGGACGTGCTGGCAACGGGTGGGCCGGCGCCATCGTCTTCAACCTGTGGCTTCGACGACAGATGCGAGAACGCCGCATGAGCCAGCGACAACTGGCCGCTCTGTCTGGGGTAAATCATTCGACAATCTCACGGCTCATCAACGGGGAGCGGGTCCCGTCGCTGGCGACCGCCACCCGGCTGGCGCGCGCATTTCGCCATGTTCGCGGGGAGGATGATGCGTTTGCGTACTTCACTCGCCTGCCGGAGGAGACGATCCTTCCCACCACTCGCGTCGAGATGGCGCTGCGCGCAGACGATGAAATCAACGACGACGACGTGCGCAACCTGATGGCTGCCTACCTCGGGGCCAGGGCGCGTGGCCGCCTGGCGCGACTGCGGTCGCCGAGCGAGAACGATGCGTCGGTGCTGGGAGCAGCCGGCGCCGACGGCGGATCCGAAGCGCCCGACGGCGGCCGCTCGGCGCGCCGTGGGCTCAAAGACGCGAGCAGGTAGCTCGAGTGATGAAGATGAGGATAAGGCTCGCTGTCGTCGCTTGACCACGTTGGCCATCGGACGATGGTGTCGGGCGAGGCGGACTCGGCACCGCGGGTCTTATGGGGCGAAGCCATCCAGTGACATGACATCTTGGCGAGACCTTGCTCATCTCGTCTCCTGACCGTGGGCTTGACGTGACATCCACCGATGCCTTCGATGCCCGGGATGCCCTGCTACACTCGCAGTGTGCCCGTATTACAACGTCATACATGACAGATGAGCCGCACCTGCCTCCTCCGCTGATTGGACGCCGGCCGCTCACGCGCTCGCGTATGTTCTCGCTCTGGCTTCCGCCGGAGCGGCAGCCGTTTCCGTGCCATCCGCGAATGCCGGCGATGCTGCTGATGGACCCCGATCAGCCGCTCCAGTTCTGGGAAGATCGCTGCGCGGCACACGGCTGTGATCGGCTCTATCGCTTCACGAAGCGCGAGGGTTGGCTGAGCTGGGAGCCGATCGACGGCTTTACCGTTCCGGCTTCGCGCCGGGCGCACGGCGAAGCGATAGACACGAAAGCGGTGATGGAACGACTGATCAGGGAGCGACGCCCCGCCGCCTGATCGCTTGTGAGCCAGAAATGCCGCGCCTACTCGAGTTCCGACGCTCACGCCAGGAAGAAATGCGTCCCCTCAATGCGGTAGCCATTGAGGCGGGACGACGACGAACGCGACCCTGATGAAGACTTGGTACCGCATACCGGATTCGCGAGAATCCCGTTTCATCCGATCCAATCTGGGTCGATTGAGCACGATTGAGTCACTCGGGGACGCATGGTGCGATCCTATAAGGTGCTTAGAACTTCAGCCCGTGCCGCTCGATGATCGGGAACGTGCGCTCGAAGTCGACCTGCGCCCCGTAGCGGGCCGCGAAGGTCGCCATCGTGTCGGGGTCGAGCGCATCGCCGAGCGCGCCGAGTTCGCGGAACAGCTCATCGAGGCCAGCCGGCGAGATGATCTCGAGTACGCGTGCCGGTTCGTCCCCGGCGTTCCAGAAGGTGTGCCACTGGCCGCGCGGCTTGAAGATCAGGTGCCCCGCTTCGGCCACGAGCTCCTCGTCACCGAGCAGTGCCCCGACACGGCCCGCGAGGACGTAGCTGTACTCGTCCTCGCCTGTATGAATGTGGAGTGGCGCAGCGAGGGCCTTCGGGGCCATGAGGTGTTCGACGAGCGCGAAGCCACCACCCGAGTCGCCGCGACTGACCATGAACCGGTCGCGCACACCGTCAGGTGCCCCCATGATGTCGCCGTCGTTCGGGCCGAGGACTCGCGCGCCGGTCCTACCAGTCTCGTTCATCGTCGCTCCTTCATCGCTTCCAGTCACTCAGGTTCGATCACTGCGATCGCGAAGCGCCATGCGCCATCCGGGCCGCGCCGCGCCACCTTGATCCCCCCGCCGAGGCTAAGGGCCGTATCTCCGGCCTGCAGCACGCGCCGCGGCTCGGCAAGGTAGGTACGGTCGTGATCCCACATCGTCATGGCAGCCCGTTCGATGTCCGCCCTCCCGCGCACCTCCGACTGCGCTCTGCCGGGGTCAAGCACGGCCCCATCCTCGAAGAGCAGCCCCAGCGCCGTCGTGTCATGCACGATGAATGCGTCCTCGAGCAGGCTCTCGAGCTCCTCGGGCGTGCGCGCCCCTGACTTGATCACGGCGCCACGCTATGGGCCGCTCAAGCAGCCGACCATTCCACAAAGGTGGTACTTCCGCCCGCTCGGGACCGAGCGTACGATTGGCCATGGGCTGGTACGCAAAGGATCGCG
>JBBJNX010000026.1:0-11390 GCA_037721115.1 Candidatus Limnocylindria bacterium | reverse complement strand
ACCTGCTCACTCCGCATTTCGGCCGTACCGCATCGGTTTGATCATCTGACCAGCCTCACAGTCCTCGATCAGCGTCGCCAGCCGCCGGTCACGGGTCATCTCCTGCTTGGCCGATACGACCCACCAGGTCGCCGCACGCCGATATCCCGGCGTCTGCGCCTGCCACCAGCTCCACGCGGCCGCGTTCGCGTGCAGCTGCGCACGATAGGTATCCGGCAGGTCCGCGGGCCGATTCTCGTACGAATAGATGCCGGTGTTGTCGGCCGTCCGCGCCTCGAAAGCGCTCAGCCCTGCCGGATGGACTCGCCCGGCGACAATGAGCTCGCCGATGCGCGCCACGTTCACCGCGCTCCACGTACTGCGCTTCGTGCGCGGCGTGAACCGATTGGCGGACACCTCGTCGTCAATGCGGCGTCCCACGCCATCGATCCAGCCGAAGCACAGCGCCTCCTCCACGGCCTCGGGGTACGTCATCGACGTCTTTGGCACGCCCTTTCGGTAGTAGCCGACCCACAGCTCGGTCTCACGGTCGTGGTGCTCCTCGAGCCAGGCGCGGAACTCGGCCGGATTCTCGAAAACGGTCGCGGTCGGGATCTCCATCACCAGCCGCCGGCATCGCGGATGAGCCGATGCAGGACGCGGCCGGCCACGAGCCGCCGGTAGTCGGCGGTGGAACGCACGTCGTCGATCGGTTCGAGCTCTGCGCTGAGGGCCTCGACTGCGGCATCCGCCGTCTCACGGGTGGGGCGTGCTCCTTCCAGCGTCGACTCCGTCGCCGGTGCTCGCACCGTGGTTGCCGCTACCGACCCGAGAGCGAGGCGCGCATCGGTCCAGGGTCCGTCGGCGTTGGCTGAACGCCAGGCCAGCGCCATCACGACCTTGCTGATGGCCTGTGCCCGGCGTGTGCCGATTTTGCGGAAACGGACCTGTCGCCCCGTTACAAGCGGAATTCGGATGCGAACCAGCAGCTCATCGTCGCGCCGTGCCGTTGCGCGATACGACGGCCAGAAGTCATCCGCAGGCACCGTGCGTTCGCCGTTCGCGGACCCGAGAACCATCTCCGCACCGAGGGCCAGCAGGACCGGCAATGTGTCGCCAGCGGGGGAGGCGTTGACGACGTTGCCGCCGATCGTTCCACGGTTCTGGATCTGAGCCGCGCCGATCGTTGCCGCGGCCTCCGCCAGCGCAGGAGCGGACTCGGCCACCACCTCGGAATGCCGAAGTTCGGTGTAGGTGGTCAGTGCGCCGATGACGAGCGCATCTGCGCTGAGGGTGATGCCCCGAAGCTCGTCGAGCGCCCAGATATCGAGCACGCGCTCCGGCGGTTCGCCGATCTCGCCGGTCATCCGGACCATGAGATCGGTCCCGCCAGCGAGCGGCCTCCAGGGCACGCCGGACGCATCGGCGAGAAGGGCGTACGCCGCTTCCAGGCGCGTGGGGGATTCGGACGGTGGCTCGACGGCGTTGGGCATTCCCTAGTGGCGAAGTGCGCGGATGATGCGAAGGAAGACGAAGATGCCGATGACCAGCAGCACGAGCTGTCCGGGCGTCAGGGCCTGGGTGATGTCCTGCCGGTCGACGGCTTCGGAGATATCGGTCATGGATGGGTGCTCCGTTTGGCTGCGAGCGCGATGGCGTCGATGATCTTCGTATATCCGGTGCAGCGGCACAGGTTGCCGGCGATCGCCTCGCGGATGTTGCCCTCGGTTGGGTCCGCGCCTGAAGCCAGGAATGCGTCGCCGGCCATGAGCATCCCGGGCGTGCAGATGCCGCATTGCGCGCCACCGGTCTCCAGGAATGCGTGCTGCAGCGTGTTCAGGCGCCCGTCATCCGCAAGTCCTTCGACCGTCCGGACGGATGTGCCGGTGACCTGGCTCACCGGTACGAGACACGCGTCAACCACCGCGCCGTCGATGATGACGCTGCACGCACCACATTCGCCCTCTCCGCAGCCTTCCTTCGTTCCCGTGAGGCCGAGATCTTCACGGAGGACATCCAGAAGGCGGCGGGTGCCGGTTGCTTCCACCTCGACCGCTGCGCCGTTGACGGCGAAGTGGAAGCTCATGGCACATTGACCCGCGTCATCAGCGATCGTCCCCGGGGTCGGTGGGCGCGCGGAAGGGCATCTTGTCGCCGCCGGCCGGGAGATCCTCGATCTGTGGCGTCAGCGGCGCCGGCTCCTCGGTGGAGATGCCCGGCGGGGGAGGCATCGGCGCACCGGTCAGGCCGGCGAGCATACGTTCGGGCGTGGCCGGCAGGTCGTGGATCCAGATGCCGGTCGCGTCATGGATGGCGGCGACCACGGCGGGCGCGCCGACATCCATCGGCAGCTCGCCGATCCCCTTCGCGCCGTGCGGAACGCCCGAGAACGGCTTTTCGACAAAGATCGAGCGCAGGTGGGGAGCGTCGAGCGAGGTCGGGATCAGGTAGGTCGCCAGACGGTCATTGAGATAGCGACCGTCAGTCAGCTTCATCTCCTCGATCGTCGCGTAGCCGATGGCCTGGAGCGTGCCACCCTCGATCTGGCCCGCGGCCATGACCGGGTGGATCACCGTTCCCATGTCGTTGGCGCTGACGCACTCGCGAACCGCCACCTCGCCGGTGTCGAGGTCGACGTCGACCTTCGCCACCGCGCATGCCCAGCCGAACGCCGGGTACGCATCACCGCGATACGCCTTGTCGTCGAAGGGCTCGCCGGGGTAGGGGACGAACTGTTCGTCGATGCGCAATGGGCCGGCGTCGCGGTACGTGTCGGCGAACGAGCCACCAGTGACCTCTTCGACGCGGGCGCGCAGCTTCTCGGCCGCCTTGATCAGCAAACCACCGACCACCATCGCGGTGCGCGAGGCCACGGTCGGACCCGAGTCTGGCACGATCGAGGTGTCCTGCGGCGCGATCTCGACTTCCTCGTACGTGACCCCGAGCGTATCGGACACGATCTGCGGGAAGATGGTTTTCGTGCCCTGGCCCATCTCGGTCGAGGCGGTGAGGATGCGAATGCGCCCGTCGTCGGTCAGCTCCACCGACGCGACCGAGGCGAGCTTGACCTCGCCCGAGCCGGTGAAGCCGGCACCATGCCAGGCCAGAGCCAGGCCGACGCCGGTTGCCGTGCGGGCGCCATCGGTTCGGGCCTCTCGCATCGAGCGTGTCTGCGCGTGCGTTCGATCGAAGGCCGATGCGTCCGCCGCCGCCTCCAGCACTTCGATCCCGCCGACGGATTCGCGCAGGACCTGGCCGGTCGGTGTCGTGTCGCCCTCGCGGTAGACCCAGCGACGTCGGAGGTCGAGCGGCGAGGCATCCAGCGCTTCAGCGATGCGGTTGATCTGCATCTCGGCGGCGAACTCGGTCTGCGGCGCGCCGAAGCCGCGGAAGGCGCCGTTGGGCGGCGTGTTGGTGGCCATGGCGCGCCCGGTGATGCGCACGTTCGGACATCGATATGCCCCCCCTGCGTGCAACGTCCCGCGCGATAGGACCACGGCTGTCAGCGTCGCGTAGGCGCCGCCGTCCATGATGACCTCGATCTCCTGTGCGACCAGCTCACCCGTGCCCGAGACGCCAGATCGGTAGCGAACGACCGCCGGGTGCCGCTTGGTGGTGGCACTGATGTCCTCGTGGCGGTCGTAGATCATGCGGACCGGCCTGTGGCTCTTCAGCGCCAGGAGGGAGGCATGGATGGCGAGCACACTCGGGTACTCCTCCTTGCCGCCGAAGCCACCGCCGGTCTCGGCTTGCACGACGACCGCGAGCTCGTCGCCCATGTCGAGGGCGCGTTTCATCGCCTTGTGGACGTAGTACGGGCACTGGAGCGACCCATGGACCGTCACACCTCCATCCTCGCGCGGCACGGCGATCATCGCCTGGTTTTCGATGTAGAGCTGTTCCTGGTGCCCGACGCGATATGTGCCCTCGATGACCAGCTCGGCGGTGGCCATGGCCGCCGCCGCGTCGCCGGACTCGACCGTGTAGTGAGCGAACTCTTGGTCGGACTTCAGCGGGTCGAAGACGGCCGGGAGACGCTCGGTACGCAGCTTGACATGCCGTTTCGCCGCGCGGAGCGTCGCTCGATCCGGTGCGGCGATCAGAACGCAGGGCTCCGCCTGGTGGCGGATCTCGCCGCCGACCGGCACGAGCACCGGCTGGTCATCGTCGATGAGGCTGACCACGTTCTCGCCGGGGATATCATCGGCGGTGACCAGGATCACGCGCTTCCAGTCGAACGCGTCATTGAGCTCGATGCCGATCAGCCGGGCACGCGGCTGGGTCGAGCGAATGGTGGCACCGAACCAGGCGCCCGGGAAGACCAGGTCATCGGCGTACTTCGCCGCGCCGGTCAGCTTTGCCGGTCCTTCACGACGCAGCGGGGCGACTGGTCGCGCACGACCCACCGTAGGCGCATCCGTCGGGATGATGAGCGGCATGGTGTCCGGCGCCGCGACGCCCGGCGGCAGAGTGCGGACAGTCAGGCTCGGGCGCTCCATCGGTGCATCCTAGCGGACCTCGCTCACCTCGAGGTGTGTCCTTCGGGATTGCGGAAGAAAGCGTGGTGTGGACGTGGAATGAGACTCCGCCCGGCGGACCGGACGGAGTCTCATCAGTTGTCAGGTGACGTCGCGGTCAGTCACCTCTTGCCCTGTTCACATCGATCAGCTCAGCCTCGAATGGCCCGGACCGATCATCGAGGCTGACCACCATCAGCCCATGAGTCAGGGTGCGATCGTATGTCTCCGGGTCAACTGCAACCTCGAATGAGGCCGTCTCTCCGGGGGCGACGACCAGGAACTCGCCCTGGCTGATCGGCGGCTGATAGGCGTTGTACCCACCCGTGTCGTCGATAAAATCGAACCCATTGCTGAGCAGGTTGTAACTCTCGGCCTGGTAAGTGAAGCTCGGTTTCTCCGAGCTCAGTCCGATCTGGCTCGAGAGGACGGGCAGCAGGATGGTGCTGCTGTCCGTCGGTGCAACCCCAAGGAAGAAGATGCTCAGCTCACCCGTCTCCAAGTCAAAGACGAAGCTTCCCATCTCCCCGCTGAACTCGCCCGCCAGGACCAGCCCGAGATCAATGCCGATCACGATGTAGTTCGGCTCCCCGTCGCCATCACTGTCGATCAGGATGTCGTACTCGTTCGTCGAGGCAGACGACCAACGATCGTGATTGTTGACCGCGAAGACGATCAACTGCTGACCCACCAGACCTGGATCTTCCGGATCCAGCGGCGCCGCGTCGAATGATTGAACTCCCACGGCGCGCAGGTCGAACCCGCCATATTGGTAGCCCGGCTGGAACACCGCATCCGAGTCGTCGCGGAGGCCGTACGCATACGTATCCGCCACACCGGCGATCACGCCACGCGTGTTCGTCACGGTTGCCGTGGACGTGGCCCCGTCGCTGTTGAGCGGCGGGCTCACCGTGGTCTTGATGTCGGACAGGGAGCGCGGCACGAGGTAATACGGGACGCGCAGTGAAAGGCCGGTGTCGCTCGTCAGCTCCACGCGTCCGGCCACCTCGTGATACGTGTCATCCACGAGGGCCGGATCGGAGTTGGGGATGGACGCCGCCGGCACGTCGAGTCTGACGCGGACCGTCGCCTCTCCGCCAGCCGGCACGGTGACCGATGAGCTGCTGAAGCTCACGGATGCCGGCGCCGACTCGGCCGCCGCCACGGACGCAAGGTTGTACGTCACCGGTGCGTCGCCATGGTTGCGTAGCGTCAGCGTCTTGCGCTCGCTGAAGTCCTTGAAGAGCTCGGCGTAGCCATAGTTCAGGGCCCCGGTCCCAGCGTCGCCAACGGCCACGGTCTGCGTAGTGGTCGAGGCGAACGGCTGGACCAATCCGGTGCCGGCAAGCCGTACCTGGTAGCCGCCCACTCCAGCAGGATCACCTGTATTGACGATCGCAGCCTTCAGGTCCTCGACCGACCAGTCGGGGTGTGCCTGCATCGTGAGCGCCGCCACGCCGGCGACGTGCGGCGATGACATGGACGTGCCTGAGATTCGGCCACCAAGGGTGCCCGAGGCGACCAGCGTGGATTGAATGCTCACGCCCGGTGCGGTGATATCCGGCTTGAGCCAGGAGTCACCGCTGCGCGGGCCGCCCGACGAGAAGCTCGCAAGGTTGCCGAAGCCCGGATTCGCGATCGATGCATCTGTCAGCGTCACGGCGTTGCCATCCTGGGCCACCAGGATGTCCGGATCCTCGGTCTCCGCGGGTCCAAGCACCCCGCGAATTCCCAGGAAGGGGATCGTGACGATGATGTTGTCACCGGTGTCGGGATTGGAGGTGATCGGCCCTTCGAAGGGCGGATAGCCGGAGTCGGTATTGATCATTGCCACCGCCGCCGCGCCGGCTTCCTGACCATTGATGGCCTTGGCGACGCGTGCACAGGTCCCCCGGATCACCACCGCGAGCTTGCCCTCAGCGCCGGCGTAGTCGGCCGGGTCGCAACCCTCCGAGACTTCGCCATTCGCGTCATAGACCACGAACACCTCGAGCGGGTCGACCGGTAGGAGGCCCTCATTCGAGTTCTGGGCCACGATGCTCGAGCCGTCAGTGAAGGTCATCAGCACGCCGGGCGTGCTCTCGATCGTGTCGACCGCCGCGACGCTGATCGCGCTCGTCGCGCTGCCGGGCGATCCGGTGACGTACGGAACGGGACCACTGTTGCCGGACGAGGCCACGACCATGATGCCGGCCGCTGAGGCGTTGTCGGAGGCGACGGTCACCGGATCCTCGCGGATGCCGAAGTCCGACCCGAGCGACATGTTGATGACGTCGAGGTCGTTGTCGACCACCCATTCGATCGCGTTGATGATGTCGAGATCGGTCGCCGAGCCAGCGCAGCCGAAGACGCGCAGGGCGTAGAGATCGGCCTCGGGCGCGACCCCCGGTCCGATTTCGAACTCGTTCTCGTGCGTCGTGGCGTCATATGGGCCCGCGTATGTCTCCAGGTCCGCGGTGACGCCGAGTCCGGAGGCGGTTCCCGCCACGTGGGAGCCGTGGCCGTTGCAGTCGAGGGGATCCGGATCCGGTTGCGGCGTGGCAACCGCCGGATCATCGGAGCTGGCGTCGTAGTCATCACCGACGAAGTCGTGGCCGCCCTTGATCTTCGGCGCGTCAGGCCCGAAGAGGCCCGAGTCGCCGGCGTCGCCAATCGTGGTGTCGCTTGCGTCGGCCAGCTCGTACGCCTCCTCGCTGCCGGGCCCCGCGAAATTGGCGTGGGTGTAATCGATTCCGGTGTCGATGATGGCGACCTTGATGTCGTCGCCCGTGAAGCCGTAGCTCTCCCAGACCTCGGGGGTGCCGATGTATGGCACGCTCGTCTCGTTGTGAAGTTTGACGAGCCCCACGGCTCGAACGGCGGTCACGCCCGGCAGCTCCGCCAAGGAGGCGGCGTCGTTGCGAGCGATGCGAACGCCGATGCCGTTGTACGCGGACTGCAGCTGCGTCAGCACGGTGCCGCCGGTCGCGGCAATGTCGTCGGTCAGGGCGTTCTGCGCGGCCTCCAGCTCGCTGCGGACGACGGCCTCTTGGCTCGCGGAGAGCTGCTTGTCAGGCTCCCTGCTCTCAACGACGGCAACCGGGTCGCCCGCAAGCTGCAGGATGACCGTGACCGTCCGAGAATCGTCGAGGCCCATGGGGAGGACCTGCGGATCGACGGTTCCCCGGACCGGCGAGGGGGTGAAGCGATCGGCTCTGGTGGGTTCCTGCGCCAGCGCGGTGCCAGGCACCATCAGTGCCAGCGCGGCAAATAGGACGACGAGTCGGCGAAGCACGGTAGGGATCCTCATCCGGCGGCGAGATGGCTCGCTCGACGTTCGAGCGATGAACAGTGCTAGCCCGTTACCTGTCGATATGTCCCTCCCGTCGCGTGCCGGCTCGGAGAACTGACAGAGTAAACCAATCAAGGTCAGCGCGAACAGTCTTTTGCACCACCAGGCACCATGCACGCGACCTTCTCACCCATCCGGCCTCAGCTGAGTTTGCCGCCGCGACGCAGAACGAACCCCGGCCGTGCGCCGGTATGCTCGCCGGCCGACACCACGAGCTCGCCGTTCACAACAACGTGCTCGATCCCGTCCGGGAAGCTGCGTGGTTGCTCGTAGGTAGCGTTCGATCGGACCTGGTCCACGTCGAAGACGACAAGGTCGGCGATGTAGCCATCGCGGACCAGGCCGCGGTCTCGCAAACCCAGGCGTGCCGCTGGCGCGGACGTCATCGAGCGCACGGCCTCCTCCAGCGAGAGAAGCGCCTCGTCCCGCACGAACTGACCGAGCACGCGTGGGAAGGAACCGTAGGTGCGTGGTGAGGGTTTGGCCGCGACGAACGTGGAATCGGTCCCGATCATTCCGACCGGATGGCGAATGAAGTCGCGCAGCGTCTCGGTCCATGGCCCCGGCGTCACCTGGTTGACGCGCAGGTCCTCCTCGATGAGCAGATCGCACAGTACGTCGACGGGATCATCCCCACGGTGAGCGATCACCTCGGCGAGCGTGCGGCTCTCCCAGCGAAGCAGCTCGGGCCGCGTGAATGCACCCAGCCGCACGTCTTCCCAGGCATTCCGGCCCGCATACAGAACTCCTCGTTCCGCCAGGTCGCGTCGAATGCGATCCCGCACAGAGGTGTCTGCCAGGCGCTCCTTGGTCCGCGTCGGTCCACCAGCCTGCACCCAGGGCGGAATCATGATCAGGAGCCGGGTGCTGGCCCATTCATACGGATAGGTGTCGAACGTGACGTCGAGGCCTTCCGCCCGGGCATCGTCGACCAGGGCCAGCATCGGTCCGGGACCGTCCGGAAACGTCTGCCGATGATAGAAGTGGGTGATGTGTGTTGCGCCATCGCCGCGCCGCCCGATGTCGATGGCCTCCCGGAACGGGTCCAGATAGCGGTCGCCAAGGGCGTAGCGGACGTGCGTGTGGTAGAGGCCGGCTTCGGAGGTGAGGGTCGCCAGCTCATCGGTGCTGGCATAGGCACCAGGCGGATAGTCCAGCCCGGACGAGAGACCGAGGGCGCCCTGCTCCATCGCCTCACGCAACATGGCGCGCATGTTGGCAAGATCCCCCGCGCTTGCCTCGACCTCATCCCATCCGATGGCTGCCAGCCGAAGCGCGGAGTTACCGACCAGGTACGCCAGGTTGACTGATGGGCGCAGCGCGTCCAGGCGATCAAGATAGGACTCCACGCTCGACCAGTCATACGGCTGGGCCTCCGGCGGCGCGCCATCCAGGCCAGCGTTCATGTGCACGAGTGCCTCGAGATCCTGCGAGTTCGGGATGGGAGCGTAGGAGAGTCCGTCGACGCCGATAACCTCGGTCGTGACGCCCTGGCGCACTTTCGGCTCATGGAGCGGATCGGCGAAGATCATCAGCCCCGAGTGACTGTGTAGATCGATAAAGCCCGGGCTCACGACCAGACCGCCCGCGTCGATGCGCTTGGATGCGGTCAGCGCATCGGTTTCTTCCCGGATCACCTCGAGGCGTCCGTCCCGGACGCCGATTGCGGCCGAGTATGCCGGCTCGCCGCTGCCGTCGACGACCGCCCCGCGCTCGATCAGCAGGTCGTACGTGCCGCTCACTCGGCGGGCGTCCAGCTCTGCAGCTCGATGATGTTGCCTTCAGGATCGGTCATGTAACACCAAGTGACCTGTCGACCGTCGGCTGTCTGGAGGGCGACAACCTCGCCAATCTCGTCGCCACCTCCGTTCAGAACAGCATCGCGGGCCTGATTGACGTCATCTACGGCAAATGCAATGTGTCCCCATCCCGGCCGATTGGCAATCGGCGTCAGCGGATCGGATTGCCGTTCGTAGGTGTAGATTTCCAGCGTCGGGCCGTCCGGACCTCCGCCCGGAAGTCGCAGGTGGATGCCCTTCAGTGCAGCATTCGCGACCGCGGTGCCGCGCTCCAGGTCCGCGCCGCGATAGTCCCGCTCCGGCGGAACGGGAGTACAGCCGAACACGGTCTCGTAGAACGCCGCGAGGGACCGCCAGTCGCGCGCGATCACGTTCGTGTGGCCGTACCGCGCGCCTCTGGCCGACTGCTCATGCATCACCGCATGGTAGGCCGCTCGGCGTGCGTCGGCACGCGGGGCGCCGTTCAGCGCGACAGGCAGAATGGGCCGATGCAGGTTGCCGCCGTCATCCTCGCTGCTGGCTCCTCGACGCGCTTCGGCTCGCCGAAGCAGGTGGCGCCCCTCGGCACCGGAACCATGCTTTCCGCAGTCAGCGCACTCGCGCATCAGGCAGGCCTCAGCCCGGTGATCGCCGTCGTTCCGCCAGGCATCGCGGTCCCGTCCGACGTCGTCGTGGAGGTCAACACGGAGCCGGCTGCGGGGCTCAGCCGCTCGCTCCGGCTCGGCCTCGCGGCGGTACCGGCCGGATTGGACGCCGCGGTCATTCTGCTCGGAGACCAACCCACGCTGCCGGTCACCACCGTTCGAGCCCTTCTGGACGCGACCACCGACCGGCCGATCGTGGCCATCCGCGCAGATGGGCGCCTCGCCCCGCCGGTCCTCCTCCGACGTGCTGCCTTCGCGTTGGCCGATGAGGCGAGCGGCGACGAAGGTCTGAGATCGGTCCTCGCACTTCATCCCGAGCTGCTCGCGACGGTTGACGTCCCAGCACATCCACCCGATGTGGATACGCCGCTGGATCTCGAGGCGCTGGGGGAGCCGTGTCTCGGATGCGGGGCGTTCCTCCCACCTCTCCCCGGTGGCGCGACGCACGAATACATCGGCGCATCGGCCCCCTGTTGGGCGGCGTTCGGCGAGCTCTTGGCCCGGGAGTTCCAGGATCCGGCGTACGGCTGGATTCACCGCCACACGGTCGACGTGTACACGGTCCAGCATCCGGGGATCAACGATCGGCGGCAGCAGCAATCGGTGGCGCTGCATCTCATCGGGTTGTGTCACTGGCTGGAACACGGCATAGCGGCCCGGCAACTCATTCCGATCAGCGGGCGCCTGGCCAACGAGGATCGCGGTTGGCCCTGGCTCGAGGCGCCGACCGCATTCCATCGGACGGTGCTCGACGTCCTGGTCGCGACGAACGCGGACGAACATGGCGCGTTCGTGCGCGAATGGGCGGAGTCGACATGGCAGGCGTGGGGGCAGCACCATGACCTCATCCGGCGGTGGGCGGCCGAGGCACTCGACTAGAATCGCTCACATGTTCGATTTGGCGACGATGGACCCCGACCGATGACCATCGAGCGCATCACGACGACCGAGATCGCAGACGAGGAGCTCGCTCTCGAATCGTCCGTCCGACCGCGCCGCCTGGACGAGTTCGCGGGCCAGGATCGGGTCAAGCAGAACCTGGCGATCCTGATCGATGCGGCGCAGCATCGGTCCGAGCCGGTCGACCACATCCTCCTGTACGGGCCGCCGGGGCTTGGCA
>JBBJNX010000346.1:0-3010 GCA_037721115.1 Candidatus Limnocylindria bacterium | reverse complement strand
ATAGACCAGCGTGAACAGGATGGGCGTGAACTTCAACGATGCCGCCAAGGCCACCCATATCGGACCCGACCTGCTGTGAAGGCCCAGCAAGAGCGCAAGGACAACTGGTGCCTGCACGTTGCCTCCTGCGGACACCGCGAAGAGGGCGGGCACCGTCAACAATGCCAGGACGCGAGCCGCGGGCGTGCCTATCCGCCAGAGCACCAATCCGACGGCTAATGAGCAGGTGACCAGGAGAGCCGACCACAGGACCGAAGCCGCCGTCAGCGGGAGAAACGTCAGTGGAATCATGGCAACCGCAAACCACGGCGCGTACCAGTACATGTTGAATGGGTCAGTTATCAGGTACAGCGGCTCCCCGGCGCGCAGGCGCTCTGCTGCCGTCAGGTAAATTTTGAGATCACCCATGGGCCACTGAGCCACGGCCCATACCACGTGGTTCACCCCCAGGCCGACGACCAGCGCGAGCACGACGATTGCGCCAACGCGCGCAGACACATGACGAGCAACGCCGTTTGCCGACATAGGGCGAAAGAGGTGCATGGGTGTCATTGTGGCGGTGTAGATCGATCGCCGCCCCCATGACGTTCGGCCTACGGGGGCGGAGTGGCTTGACGCCCAGATGCGCCGACATGCCAGTAGTCCGGTCGGGCCGGACGAATGAGCTACGGTCTCGCGTCACTTGGCGTGTACCGTGTCCTGCGATGTCCAACGCGGCCAATAGGGAACCGATGATCCGAGCGTCGCTAGTCCCCCGAGTCCCCATGCCCGAACGGCTGCGAATGGTGCTGCTCGCCTTCCTCGTGCTGTTCGTGGAGCTTGTGGCCGAGTCCAACGTGGCCTTCGGCGCAAACCTCCTGGGGGCTGTTGCCGGGGGCGTGCTTGAATACACAGCCCTGATAACGGGTTACACGGCGCTCGCGATCCTCGTTGCCGTTCTGTATGGCGCAGCCTTTCTTTTCGGGCGGCGACATTTTGTACCAACGCTGCGAACCGGTTGAGGACCTCACTGCCACCGCTTAGCGCCTCAAGGGCGGCGCAAGCCGCGCTCGTGGTCGTCTTGATCGTCCCGAACATCGTCCTGACTCAGTGGTCGGTCGAGGCAATTTTCAACGGAAAGATGGCCGTTGATTGGGTCCAGTATGTCGAAGCCGGTGAGCGGGTCTGGACCGAAGACCTTTACGGATCAACGGCGACGTACGGATGGCGCTATTCGCCCATCCTCGCCTATGCCTTCACCGTAATTGGGCTGATGGGCACCATGGCCTGGCGTGTTCTCCACTTCGTCGCCGCGTTCGCGTTGCCCGGCTGGAAGCTCGTCCTGGTCACGCTCATTTCCTGGCCATTCTGGTTCGACGTCGAGACCGGCAATACGATGGTGTTCATATTCCTGGCGGCTGCCTGGGCCGTTCGCGGCAGCCGAATCGGCATCTTCGCGTTCTTGGCGCTCGCGCTTCTCATCCCTCGGCCTCTCATGCTGCCGGTCGCGGCATGGATCCTCTGGAAGCATCCCGAGTGGCGTTGGCGCTTCGCGGCCATGTTTGTGATCCACGGGCTGGCGGTGCTGGTCACAGGCTGGGGCCCTGCATGGATCGCCGAGCTCCTCTGGTCTCCCGCCGATCACCTTTCGCCCAGCAACGTTGGACCCAGCCGATTCATCGGTCTGAGCTGGTTGATCGTGGGCGTACCATTGGCCGCATTCCTCACGTGGAAGGGAAGGCTCGGTTTGGCGAGCCTGGCTGTCAGCCCCTACCTGCTGCCCTACTACCTGATCATGGGGCTGCTGGAGCTGGTCCCCGCACGGCAACGACTCGCACCGGCTGCCGGCCTTGAATCACCCTGAGTCCGAGGGCAAATCTATACCGCGGCGGGTTCCTAAAAAGTCAGGGCGATCGAGGTCGTTGCAGGCGACCCACCAGGTGTGAGCGCAAGGTCGGGATGAGCTCCAGAGGGCGGTAAGCGAGCCCGGTCCATCTCCCGAGCCGGCGTGCCACCGGGGGAAGCAGGGTCATCGAACGTGTCCCGATATACCATCCCGGAAAAAGCGAAGCCAGCCGTCGCCTATCCATAGCGTGCACCGCCAAGTTCCGTGGACTGTTATAGCGCACGTCGTACCAGACCAGCCAGCCACCAGGCGCCATGACGCGGGCGATTTCGGCCGCCACGGCTCGCTCGAGGTCAGATGTCGGCAGCGAGCTGAACAGCGTCGAGGCGACGACGATGTCGAACGTGCGATCCGCCACTGGCAGTTGATCGGCCGAGCCTTCGATCCATGTCGCCCAAGGTCGAAGGCGTCGAGCATCCGCGATCGACTCCGGCAGAAGATCGACACCGGTCCACGATAGGTCGCCGACATCCCCGCGAACCAGATCAGCCAGATGGCCCTGTCCGCATCCCAGGTCAAGCACCGACCCGCCGACTGGCAAGGAGTGACGAATGAGATCCACGAGTGCGTGATCTCGGTCGCGAATCATGCGTGCGTATCCTGGGTTTGTGGGATCCCAGAGCCGGTCGCGCCCCGCCTCGCGGTAGGAGCGATACGTGCGACGGATGCTGTCGAGCGTCGCCTCTCGGTCCGCGTGCGGCCCGGTCATGACGCAGCGCCCCGACGGACCAGCGAGCGCAATCGCGGCCAGGCCAACAACCCCCGGAGTGTGCCCGTGCCGTATGCCAGATGCATCGTCAGCGTCACGAGCGGGAATATGAGCCGGGCGCTAACCTCCTCCGCAGGCCCGAGGAGTGCCGCGACCCACGCGGCGGCGAGATAGCCCACGAGGACGAGCGGCAAGGCCGGCCACCACAGAAGCGTCGAGACCAACGCCGCGCCAACCAGGCCGATGACAAACGAGACGGGCACCAGGTGCCGCACGTGGATGGCACCCGGACGCATTGTCGCCAGAGCGACCTTCCAAAAGCCATACCCATGGTACTGCCGCCAGATGGCGCCGAGCGAGTCGCGACACAGGTACACCGACCGAATAGTGGGATCTAGCCAGATGTGCAGGCCCGA
>JBBJNX010000345.1:0-3021 GCA_037721115.1 Candidatus Limnocylindria bacterium | reverse complement strand
GGTCGCACGACGCATCGCCGATTACGCCGGCTCGGACACCGAGCTCAAGGAGCTGGCCGCCCAGCTCATGGCCGAGGAGGCCGCCTTCTCGGCACCGATGCCCGAGCTCGACCGAAAGTCCGCCTACTACCGCTCGGCCAACGTCCAGCGGTCCCGCGACATCGACGGGCAGGCTCGGCGATAGGCGGCGCGCACGATCAGGGCTTCAGGATCGTGAGACGGCTGAAGGACGACCGATAGAAGCCCCGGTCCCTGGTCAGCAGCCGATCGGCAAAGATCGGCGCATGGGCGCCGATCAGGAAGTCCGGCAGGATCCTCCGACGGGTTCCGCCGGATCTGCGGTACGCCCGATAGACGCGACCCGCGGCGTTCGCCCCTCGCGGTCATCCGGGACGAGTTCCAGGCCCAGCCGATCGAGCTTGGTCGTCACGCTTCGCGGCTCGTCGTGAGCGCCGATCACCTCCGCCCACACGATCGTCGAGGCGATGAGCGCGCCGTCGGCGGGCGCCTGTCGCCGACCGCGGACCGTGGGCCACATTCCCCGACAGCACGTCGAGCAGGACCGAGCTGTCGACGGCAGTGATCACCGGCCCCGCGCACGCTCGAGGTAGTCATCCACGGACTCGTCGAGCGGCAGCGAGCCGTAGAGCTCATCGACGATGTCCCGTCCGCTCGCCTTGCGCCCCACGAGGCGACCGCGCTCCGCCTCGAGCTCCCAAGCTCGGGCGCCGTCCGCGATGGCTGGGATGTCCAGCCCAAGGTGATGGGCCAACGAAGCGCGCACGGCCCGACGAACCGCCGGATCCTGGATGACACCGATCGGCGCCGAGCGAACGCGGCCGAGCGAGATCGTTCGAACCTGGCTGGACAGGATCACGCCGTCGCGGGTCTGGCCAGCCTCGCCGGCACGAATCGGCACGTCGCCGGGGTAGCGCGGCTCGCTGCGCGCTGCGGTGATCGGGCAGACCGTCGCCAGCCCAGACCGATGGAACGGCTCGTACGACACCACCAGCGCGCGCCGTTCGCCGGCCTACTCGTGTCCCTGGACCGGGTCGAGATCCACGATGACCACCGACCAGCGCAGTGGGCCGATCAGGCCGGCCACGTTTCGCGATCGGCCGAGCGGTACGCAACCTCGACCTCGTCGACCTCCGACTGAAACTGGGGATCGGCTGCCGCCTGGTCCCAGGCATCGGCTTCGCGCTGCTCACGAATCCGGCGCTCCAGCTCGTCCACAGCCAGCTCAATGACGGCGTCCTGCGACGGTGCCACCCCGTAGCGCTCAGCCATCTCCCGGACGCGATGGACCGTCATCGGGGCCAGGTTGTACGTGCGCTTCATCCGGGTTCCCACATCGCGCATTCTCATGGGTCCATGGAATGGGTGTCAATACGGAACCATTCTGACGTGTCGTGCTCGTAACGTCCTGCTCCGGGCGACCGCGCCGACGCAGCAAACCCGGGAGGCGGAGAAGCGTCCGCCGATCAGCGTGGCCCACGTCGTGGTACCTCGCCTCGCGATAGGCACGAGAACGACCTTTCAGGCCGCCCACGTTGGTCGTTACGGCATGGGGCGCACGTTTCGGCGGCAAAGCGGTGACAGCATCGGCGCGGGGTGATCGGGACCAAGAGTAGAGTGGCGCGATGACGCTCATGCGCGACACGACGACCGCCGCGCGCCGCGTGCAGATCGAAGCGCTCAGGCGCCTGGATGGCCCAATGCGCGTCCGGATGGCCTGCCAGATGAGCGACGACTCGCGCGAGGTCACGCTGGCTGGCATCCGGTATCGGCACCCGGACTGGGCCGATACGGCCATCCACCACGAGCTGCTGCGGCTCATGCTCGGCCGGGACCTGGCAGCGGCGGTTCTCGAGCGACGCCTGCCGCATCGGTGAGTGCACAGGGCCAGCTGCTCGGCCGGATCATCAGCCTGCTCGACGAGGTGGCGATCCCTCACATGGTCGTCGGCTCACTGGCGAGCTCGTTTCACGGCGAGCCTCGCCAGACGCGCGATATCGACATCGTGATCGATCCCGAGCCAGATGCGCTCTCGCGCCTCCTGGATCTGCTTCCTCCCGACCAGCTCTACGCCGATGCCGCTGCCGCTACCGAGGCCTTCGAGCGGCGGACCTCGTTCAATGTGATCGAGATCGACACGGGCTGGAAGCTCGACCTGATCATGCGACGGGACCGGCCGTTCTCGCACGAGGAGCTCGGGCGGCGGATTTCCGTGCGTCTGCTCGACACCGATACCCACATCGCGACGGCCGAGGACACGATCGTCGCCAAGCTCGAGTGGGCGACCGAAGGCCAATCGGAGCGCCAGCTGCGCGACGTCGCGGCGATCATCGATACACAGGCCGACAACCTGGACCAGGCCTACCTGGACCGATGGATCCGCGCGCTCGCCCTGCAGCCTGCCTGGGACCGTGCCCGCCAACTGGCTGACCGGCCAACCTGAACCGCAACGCATCGGCGACGCCGGCTTACTGGCCGGTTATCGGCGACTCGCATCGCGACAGACTGCTGTCACAAGCGACCTCGACACTCCTCGCATGACGCAGGCACGCATCACCATCACCGGCGACACCATCGGGCTCGAGGGCATCCGCCTCACGGACGCCCAGCTGGCAACGTTCGTCAGCGAGACCCTCGAGGACGAGCGACCGCAGCTGGTGGAGCGCGCAGTGCGCATCGGGCTGCTGACGCTGTGCAACGCCGGGGTGAACATGAGCGCCGATGTCGTGAAGGCCGAGTTCGAGCGCCTGTACGAGCGCATGGAGGCGACCCAGGAGAGCGCCGCCAAGACGCTGGCGAGCACCCTGCGCGAGCACTTCGGCGACGGCGACGGCCGACTGCCCAAGACCCTCGAGCGGTTCCTCGGCGACGACGGGCAGCTCCGCCGCCTCACCCACGACCTGTTCGACGAGTCGAAGCGTGACAGCGCCATCGGCCGCCTCAACGACCTGCTGGGCAAGTACTTCGACGGCGACGGGTCGCGGCTGGCGCACCTGCTCGACC
>JBBJNX010000344.1:0-3031 GCA_037721115.1 Candidatus Limnocylindria bacterium | reverse complement strand
GACGCCGGCTGCCACGCCGGCCGCCAATCAGGCTGGCGCGCTCGCCGCCGCGGCGCCAGAGTCTCACGGTGTGGGGCGGCGACTGAGCGCGCGTGGCCACGATGACGGACCCGTCTGCAGCGCGGACTTCTAACCACGAGGTTGGGCCAGGTTTCGACGCTCCTTTGCGCGGCACCGCAAGGCATGGTCTGGAAACGGCGCGATCCGCCTCTTCGTCGGACTCACTTCCGCTGGGCAGCAATCCCGCGGCCGGAAGAGGTGATGCACGTCTCGCCTCCGCGGCGGCGACAATCACATCGTGTTCATCACCATCGCCGTTCTGCTGGCCATCTTTGTCATTCCCGACCCCTGGCGATACCCGGTGGTCGGACTCGCCGTGCTCGCCGAGGCGGCGGAGACCTTCTTCTGGATTCGGATCCTGCGACGTCGACCGGTGACCGTTGGTGCGGAGGCACTGATCGGGGCGATGGCCAGGGTAATCGCGCCATGTCAGCCGATCGGCGAGGTCCGCGTCCAGGGAGAGGTCTGGCGCGCCCGTTGTGACGCAGGCGCAACTGTCGGACAACAGGTCCGGGTGCGCGCCCGCGATGGCCTCACCCTCATAGTGGACCATCCCGACCGATAGCCCGAGCACGAACGGCGCGGCAGACTCTCAAGAACCCCTGCGATTCAAATCAATGCCGACTGCGAACGCGAAGCGAACCGTGAAGATACGGAAGGGAGAGCGAGCTGTTCGACAAGAGCGCCGAGCTGTACGACCTGTTCTACGACTGGAAGGACTATCAGGCCGAGTCCGAACAGGTCCGACAGATCATGGCGGACCGCAACCCGAACGCGCGGACATTGCTGGACGTGGCCTGTGGCACCGGCGCGCACCTGATCCATTTCCGCGACTGGTACGCGGTGGAGGGGCTTGACCTCAACCCTGACCTCCTGGCGGTCGCGGTCCAGCGCCTGCCTGACATCGCGCTCCATGAGGCCGATATGCGCGATTTTCGACCTTGGCCGCACCTTCGACATCGTGACCTGCCTGTTCAGCAGCATCGGCTACGTCGAGACCCTCGACGGATTGTCACAGGCGGTCCGGGCTATGGCGCGTCACCTGGCGCCGTCGGGCGTGCTCATCATCGAGCCCTGGCTGTCGCCGACCACGTTCAACCCGAACCACCTCGGGCGGGTGATCGTGGCCGAGAGGCCAGTCTCCAGGCGGTGCGCATGAACGGCAGTCGCGTCGATGACAACCGATCATCCTGGACTTCCATTGGGCGGACGTCATCCGTACCGGTGAGGCGTCCACGCAGCCGTCGCGGCTGAGCCTCGACCGGCGTTCCTAGACCAACGCACCGATCCATGGGCGATCGGCGATCGAGTGGCCTGGGGTGATCTGCCAGTGAGCGACTTCGCCGACGCAAAGCACGTCGCGCGCCTGGCGGCGGCCCGGCGACCGATGGACGCACTGGATCAGCTCATCCATGGCGACCTGAGCGGCAACGTCCTGTTCGCCGAGGGCCTGCCACCGGCCATCATCGACCTCTCTCCATACTGGCGACCAACCGCATTCGCCACCGCGATCGTCGTCGCCGATGCGCTGGTCTGGGATGGTGCCGATACGTCGCTCCTGTCACAGGTCAGGCACATCGACCACTTCGCGCAGTACCTCGTCCGCGCTCTGATCTATCGAATGGTGACGCATCGGATCGGCGGTAGCGGAGGAGCTGATCCGTACGAACCAGCGGTCGAGATAGCGATCGAGCTCTGCAGCCAACAGGGGGAGCCGAGCACATGACTGTGCACCCGATGCTCAATCGGAGGAAGAGTTGTGCACCTGCGGGGTCATGCTGCTCCATGCCGCTCACCACGCCACGGAGCATCGGCAGCAGATCGCGACGATGCTGACGAATCTTGCCATCCAGCCGCCCGAGCCTGACCTAATGGCCTACTGGGAGTCGATCCAGAGCGGTTAGTCCTCGGAGCGACGTTCCGCTGAACGCCGAGCCGGGCACAATCGGTATCGGCGAGCACATCATCGCTGTCGTCCAGAAGGAGGGACCACGGAGTTGAGCCTGAGGGACGCCTGGGAAGCCGAGGCGCGCAACTGGGTTGCCTGGGCCCGGAAGCCGGGGCACGACAGCTATTGGCAGTTCCATCGGGATCGGTTTCTCCAGCTATTGCCGCCTCCCTCCGGCTTGGCGCTCGACCTCGGCTGCGGTGAGGGCCGTTTCCCGCGCGATCTAAAGGCACGCGCGTACAAGGTGATCGCGGTGGACGGATCTCCGACCCTCATCAAACATGCGCGCGAAGCCGATCCTGACGGCGACTACCGTGTGGCCGATGCAGCACATCTGCCGCTCGCGGATGCATCGGTCCAGTTGGTCACCGCGCTCCTGTCGCTGCACGACATGGACGACATGGAGGGCGCCATCGCCGAGGCTACTCGGGTGCTCGTCACCGGCGGGCGGCTGTGTGCCGCGGTGGTGCATCCCATCAACTCGGGTGGAAAGTTCGCGTCCTCAGCGCCCGATGCCGAGTTCGTCATGCGCGAGTCGTACTTCGAGCAGCGGCGCTACGCCGATGCGGTGGAGCGCGACGGCCTGCGGATGACCTTCACCGGCCGCCATCAGCCGCTCGAAGCCTACTTCGCGGCACTGGAATCGGCTGCGCTGCTCGTCGAGCGCCTGGTGGAGGTCCCCGACACGACCGATCCGCCCGGCGACCGCTGGCAGCGCGTCCCGCTCTTCCTCCACTTCCGAGCGGTCAAGCCGTGACGAATGACAAGGCCTTCCCCGACGCCGAGATTGAGACGCCGCGACTCCTCCTGCGCCGTCACGGATCGGTGATGGTGACGGTCTCGCCTCCCGGGCACACGGCATACGGGCCGATTGGCTTGTCGGGATCGAGTGGAGTCCCATCGCGGGCAACGATCTCGCCCCGCGGTCCAACCACCACCAGCTCGGGCTCGAACGCGGTGTGGAAGCCCGGACCGAAGACCGGGATGATCGGCTCACCACCATCCTGCGGCTCGAGCCAGATC
>JBBJNX010000343.1:0-3033 GCA_037721115.1 Candidatus Limnocylindria bacterium | reverse complement strand
CGCCGGCTGTGGGGACAGCAGTCGCGAGTACCTCCCCATGAATCGGTCGTACGCCTCTGCGGCGACATCGAAGCTCACGGGCCAGCCGTCCGGTCGAGCACGAAGAGCGGTATCTGTCGATCGGTCCTGCGCTGGTAGGTCTCGTAGAGCTTGAACCGGTCAACGACGAGACGCCACAGCCGCGTCCGCTCGTCGACATTCACGACCTCTCGGGCCGTCATTCCGATCGTGTCCTTGGCTATCTTTACCGCGGCCTGCGGTTCCGCCCGCAGGTTGTGCACCCAGGCAGGATGACGGGGCGCGCCGCCCAGGGATCCCACGATCACGAGCGCGTCGCCATCCTCCCATGCGTAGAGCGTGACGCTCCGCCGCTGGCCGCTGCGAGCTCCGGTGGTGGTCAGGATGATCTGCATCGGTCGCGAGGATATCCGGAACCGTGCGCAGGAAGGCCCGGATGCGACGAATGACCGATGTCCGACTCAACGTATCGGCGCAGGATATTGCTGCGTGCCCGTCGTAGATAGGAGTTGGAGATGACAGCTTCACTGAACGTCGCGCGGCTCAGCACCGCGCTCATCGCCGCCGCCGCAGCCACCATCCTCGTATCCGGCGTCGCGCTGGCGCATCCCGAATCGGAGGGCGAGCACCCCGGCGGCTGCGTCGTCAGCGTCGAGCCGGGGAGCGTCATGGTGGGCCAGCAGTTCATCGTCGCCGGCAATTTCGGAGGCGCACAGATCTTCGTCGTGGAAGGCGCCGATGCTTCCCCCGCCGAGGCCGCCACGCCGGCCGCCACGACCGAGGAAGGTGGCTCCTTCAGCGTGACGTTCACCGCCGAAGCGGGCGACATCGGCGAACACACGGTCTGGGCGTTCATCCCCGGGTCCGAATGCGGCGACTCGGACGGGCTGACCGTCACTGCCTTGATTCCCGACACTGCGACCGAGCTGCCGTCCGACCAATTCGTCTTTGCCGGAGCCGTGCTGCTGCTCGCCGGCACCACGCTCGGCAGCGGCCGGTTCATCCGGTCGCGCCGCTAAACCCACGCATCCAAGTATCTGCGAGGGGCGGAGATCCGCCCCTCGCTCGGCATCCAGGCGCGAGTAGAGTGGGCCGTATGACCTCTGCCAGTGACACCACGTCCGCAGGTCGCAGAGCACAGTTCGAAGCGCTCCGTCGGCTCGACGGCCCGACGCGCCTCCTGATGGCCTGCCAGATGAGCGACGACTCGCGAGAGGTCACGCTGGCCTGGCATCCGCCATCGGCACCCCCAGTGGACGGAGCCGGCGGTCCACGCGGAGCTGATGCTGCTGATGCTGGGTCGGGATCTAGCCAGCGCGGTTCTCGGACGCCTTCCCCGCCGCCAATGAGCGCGCAGGGGCAACTGCTCGGCCAGATCCTCCTGATGCTCGATGAGGTCGAGATTCCCCATATGGTGGTCGGTTCGTTGGCGAGCTCGTTCCATGGCGAGCCACGCCAGACGCGCGACATCGATATCGTCATCGACCCAGAGCCCGATGCCCTTCGCCGCCTGGTCGACATGCTCCCAACCGAGCAGCTCTACGCCGATGCAGGTGCCGCCACCGAAGCGCTCGAGCGGCGCACCTCGTTCAACGTGATCGAGCTCGATACCGGTTGGAAGGTCGACTTCATCATGCGGCGGGATCGGCCGTTCTCACATGAGGAGCTCAGTCGACGTATTCCGGTGCACCTCCTGGGGACCCGTGTCTACGTCGCGACCGCCGAGGACACGATCATCGCCAAGCTCGAGTGGGCCACGGAGGGCCAGCTGCGCGACGTCGCTGCCATCCTCGAGACCCAGGGCGATGGCCTGGACCAGGCGTACTTAAACCGATGGCTCAGGGCGCTCGACTTGGACGATGCCTGGGAACGAGCCCAGCAGCTGACGGGACCCCCCTGAGTGGCGCAACTCCCGACCCTCCTGGCCGGGGTTGCTTCCGGCTTCCGACTTCCCGCTGAGCGTCCGCAGGCGGACGGGCCAATCCAGTTGTCCTTACGACCAACGAACCGTTGAGGCACCACCAGGAACGGGCGTTCGTCGGTTCCTTGGCCACCTGATTGGCAGGACGACCGCGGAAGCCGCCTGCCCGCCATCAATCCGGTAGCCGCTCGGTTGTAACGCCAATCAGCTTGGCATGTGCTCCATGGGGGCTTCGAGAGGTATCGTTGGCCGTATGGGCGATCAAAAGACACCACGGAAAGGCGGACGTCTGCCATCCCATCCGTCGGGTGGCCAGGTGATCGGCGGAATCCTGGCAAACCTCGAGCACCTCGTGACGGGGCAACCACGCGCGGTCGCGCAGATCGTGGAGCAGTACCGCGAACCGTGGGGATCGGTCGATGGCGTCACCGTCGAAGGCCTGGACGAGCCGATCGAGCGGCCCCAACGCCCCGATCGGTCCTGCGCGCGCCTCTAGCCGATCTGTTGGGAGGCGGCGTTGCCTTGACCTACCACCCCACGGGCGTAGCGGCGAATTCAGTATCCGATTTCCCATGCGGCGGGCGGATCGGCCAAGCTGAACGCATTCCGCGTAGTCGTTTGTCTCACCCCGCGCACATACGGCCAATCAGTCGCCGATACGCCCACCCCACGCAAAAGGGGCAGCGGAGGGATGGCGCACCTGGCGCGCCGCCCAAGCTGTCACAGGAGGGCGGCATGATGCTCTCGTGATGACTGCAACCACCCTCCCGCCGTGCCCGAAGTGCGGCTCCACTGACGCGGTGGAAATCTCGCACGGTCTTCCCACTCACGAGGCGTGGGAAGCAGAACTGCGCGGCGAGATCGTCCTCGGTGGCTGCCTCGTTGGGCCGGAGTCGCCGGACTTCGAATGCCGGAGCTGCAAGGCTCCCCTGCCCTGGGCCGCGGTCCATGACTGACCGCCCATGACGGACCGAATTCGCGGCGCGATCTACGGGCACCTCATCGGCGACGCGCTCGGCGTGCCGTACGAGTTCGCCCGGCGCGTGGAAACCGTCGAGTGGCGGGGTCACGGAACTCACGATCAGCCACCGGGC
>JBBJNX010000342.1:0-3039 GCA_037721115.1 Candidatus Limnocylindria bacterium | reverse complement strand
GTCGCCCCCGAATTTCCTTCAATACCTGGCGGGCGATCGTGTTCTCGCGCTCGGTCAGGCGCTCCGACAGGGCGTCGTACCAGGCCAGCGCATCTGTCACGGATCGGCGCGTCGTCTCGATGACGTTCTTACCGGCCACTGTGACGGACAGTGATTCGGGCTTCAGTCGCATCCCCTTACATGTCGGGCACGGCTTGTTCGTCATGTACCGTTCAAAATCGGCACGCATGGTGTCCGAGCCCGTCTCGCGGTGACGCCGCGTCAGGTTCGGAATGATCCCTTCGAAGGTCGTCTTGAATGTGTGGATGTTCCCGTTGCGGGCTCGGTATTGCACGCCGATTCGCTCGCCGCGATTGCCTGACAGGATGATGCGGCGCGCGTCGTCCGACAGGTCACGAACGGGGACATCGGTCCGGAAGTGGTAGTGCTCCGCCACCGCCTCCAGGATCTTGCTGAACCAGCTCTCCGTCGCGGCCATCCGGCGCCAGGGCAGCACCGCCCCCTCATCGATCGAGAGCTCGTCGTTCGGCAGCACGAGGTCGGGGTCGATCTCGAGACGCGAGCCAAGCCCGGTGCAATCCGGGCAGGCACCGTGTGGCGAGTTGAAGCTGAAGTTGCGGGGCGCCAGCTCCTCGAACGAGCCTCCATGCTCCGGACACGCGTACTTTTCGCTGTAGAGCCGATCGGCCTCCTTCGGCGGCGCGTCCGGAAGGTTCAGGAGCAGGAGCCCGTCCGTCATACGCAGCGCGGTCTCGATCGAGTCGGCCATGCGGCTCGCGTCGGGGCGCAGCGTCCCGGCATCGTCGGCGGCGCGCACCACCAACCGATCGACGACGACCTCGATGCTGTGCTTGTACTTCTTGTCGAGCTTGATCTCCTCGTCCAGGTCGCGTAGCTCGCCGTCGACGCGGACGCGGACGAATCCGGCCTGCTTGGCGCCGGCGAGCAGCTTCTCGTGCTCGCCCTTCCTGTCGCGGACGAGTGGAGCCATGAGCATCACGCGCGTGCCCTCGGGCAGCCGATAGACCTGGTCGACCATCTGCTCGACGGTCTGGCGCTCGATCTCGCGCCCGCAGACCGGACAGTGCATGCGGCCGATCCGCGCGAACAGCAGACGCAGGTAGTCGTAGATCTCGGTGACGGTCCCGACGGTGCTGCGCGGATTCCGCGACGCGCCCTTCTGGTCGATGCTGATTGCGGGACTGAGCCCGTCGATCTGGTCGACATCCGGCTTCTCCATCTGCCCCAGGAACTGCCGCGCGTACGCGCTCAGCGACTCGACGTAGCGGCGCTGGCCCTCGGCGTAAATGGTATCGAAGGCAAGGCTCGACTTCCCGGAGCCGGAGAGCCCGGTGATGACGATGAGCCGATCGCGCGGCATCTCCACGTCGACGTTCTTGAGGTTGTGCTCGCGCGCGCCGCGGACCACGATCTTGTCGGAGGGCATCGGACGCTCATCGTAGCAGGAACGAGACCGATGCGAACGCCTGTTCGGTTTGCCACTGGCCCGGCGGGGGTACCGTGACGAATGGCGGCAAACATGGCGGACTTGTCCGGAACGGGTGGGTTAGTCACGATTGTCACGTTGTCACGGGCGGCGCATGGTACTGGGACATCGGTACGGGGTGCCGACCAGGGGGATCGGGGGGAGACATGTGGGGGATCCGGGCCGATTGCCACACCAGATGATGGCAGTCGGCCCGGATGTTGCCCGAACGAGGTGGCAGGACACGATGTTTTCGGTGGCGGTCAGAGGATGCGGCATCATCATCTGGGACGGTGACGGCGAATGGCGCACGTTCGCCGTGAATGAATCGGTGAGCCGTACCCTCGCCGCGCGCGTGGAGTTCGCCCTTCAGTCGATTCCGCTGGCGGCAGATGACATCGAGGTCCGGGAAGCCCTCCTGTCGATCGCCGGCGCCGGCTTTCTCTCTGCCGACTGCGAGCATGGCCCCGGCGAGTGCGACGGAGAAGCGAACTTCACCTGAGTGGGCATTGGCTGCCTGGGACGGATGACGTGTCCACGACGATGGTGACCGGTGCTACCATCCCGCTCCCGCCCGCCCCTCCTTCTTGAGCACGTGCTGTCCTCCGATGCCTGACGAACTCGCCATCCACGCCCGCGGGGTGACCCGCGTGTACAAGGCCAAGCCGAATGCCGTGACGGCCCTCGACGGCGTCGACCTCGAGGTCGAGCCGGGCGAGTACTTTGGGCTGCTCGGCCCGAATGGGGCCGGCAAGACCACGCTGATCAAGATCCTGACGACGTTGCTGCTGCCGACCAGCGGAACCGCGAAGATCGCCGGGTTCGACGTGGTGCACGAGACGTCGAAGATCCGCCGCGTCATCAACATGGTGTCCGGCGGCGAGCAGTCAGGGTACGGACTCCTCACCGCGCGCGAGCAACTGTGGATGTTCAGCCAGTTCTACGGCCTGCCGACGCGCGAAGGGTGGCGACGCGTCGACGAGCTGATCGAAATCACCGGCCTGGCCGAGCAGCGCGACCAGAAGGTGCGCACGCTGTCGACCGGACAGCGCCAGAAGCTGAACTTCGCGCGCGGTCTCCTCAACGATCCGTGGGTTCTGTTCCTCGATGAGCCGACGCTCGGCCTGGACGTGGCGGCGGCCCGCGACCTCCGTGAGCACACGCTCTCCTGGAAGGCCGCCGCGCCGGGGCGGACGCTCCTGCTCACGACGCACTATATGGTCGAGGCCGAGCAGCTCTGCGACCGGATCGCCATCGTCGACCGAGGCAAGATCCTGGCACTGGGCACACCCGAGGAGCTCCGTCGCCGCGTGCAGGCAGAGTCGATCTTTCGCCTCGAGCTCGACCGGCTGCCGCAGAACGGCGGAATTGCTGGAATCGGGGCCTTGCCGGGCGTGCTTTCGGCAGTCCGCGCCGACGACGAGATCACGGACGGCGCCGACTCGGACCGCGTGGCGCTCAAAGTTGCCCTTACCGATGACTCCGCACTGACCAGCGTGGTCACCGCGGTCGCCGAGCGCGGCGCCCACCTCGTCGGTCTCGCGAAGTCGGAG
>JBBJNX010000341.1:0-3052 GCA_037721115.1 Candidatus Limnocylindria bacterium | reverse complement strand
TTCGCGTTCTGGTTGTAATCGAGGAACACGCCGTGTCGCTCCTCCTTCCACCACTTGCTGGTGGCGATGGATGGCGCGCGACGTTCCACCTCACGAGCCAAGGCCAGCGCTGCCCGTCGAACGTCGCCGAACGCCCACTCGGGCGAGATCCGGACGTAAATGTGAATTCCGCGCGAGCCCGATGTCTTCGGCCACGCGGTGTAGCCGAGCTCCTCGAGCACCCCCCGGACCACGAGGGCAACCGAACGCACATCCGCCCATGAGACCCCGGGCCCAGGGTCCAGGTCCACCCGCAGCTCATCGGGATGATCGAGATCTCCGGAGCGCACCGGGTGCGGATTGAGATCAATGCATCCAAGGTTGACGACCCAGGCCAGCGCCGCGAGGTTATCGACCACGACCTCGTCAGCGGTACGTCCGGAGGGGAACGCAAGCTCGACCGTGCGCACGAACTCAGGCACCGATTTCGGCGCTCGCTTCTGGAAGAAGGCCTCGCCGCCGGCGCCGTCGACGAAGCGCTTGAGCGCCATGGGCCGATCGCGAACGCCCAGCAGGGCACCATCGGCGACGGCCAGGTAGTAGCGAACTAGATCGATCTTGGTGATGCCCGCATCGGCGAAGAAGATCTTGCCCGGGTTGCTGATCGTGACCTCATGACCGTCGAGGGTCAGGGTCTCGGATTCGGTGCGTGCCATCGGCGCAAGGGTAGCAACCGGTTTCAAGCGGCACGCCCCTTGCGGACACGGGGACGAATGATCGAGCGAGTCAAGCGCCTGGTCGGCACGATCGACGAATGGAGCATGCGTCACCGGGTGACGCGTGTCTCTCGTCGTGCAATCGGGGGATTCCTGGCTCACGAGGCGCTCCAGTACGCGGGGAGCATGGCCTATTTCGGCGTCCTCTCCATCTTTCAGCTGCTGGTGCTCGCGATCGTTCTCGGCTCGTTCGTGCTCGGTGAAGGCGCCGCACGCGAGTTCGTGATCGAGCAGGTACGTTCCGGCACGCCGCTCGACACCGACACGATCACCGAGGTGATCGACTCGGCCATCGATTCGCGCGGGAGCATGACGATCATCGGCCTCGGCTTTCTCCTGTGGAGCGGGCTCGGCATCTTCTCGGCACTCTCGACCGGGATCAGCCGAGTGTTCGAGAACGCGCCGCCCCGTCCGTTTCTCAAGGACAAGCTGATGGGCCTGCTGCTGATGGCGATGACCGCGGTCCTTGCGGTGAGCTCACTCGTCATCGGCATCGTCACCGGCATCCTCCAGGAAGCGGCGGGTGACGTGCTCACGCGCGTTCCCGGCGGCGGGACCGCGATCTGGCTCATCGGTCTCCTGCTCCCGATCTTCCTGATCTTTCTCGCCTTCTGGGTCATCTACAAGGTCGTACCGAACCGACCGGTCACCTGGGGCGAGGTGTTGCCGGGCGCGGTCGTAGCGGCACTGCTGTGGACCGTGCTGCGCTTTGGCTTCACCTGGTACGCCACCAGCGTTGCCAATTACGAGAGCGCCTTCGGACCGATCTCGACCGGCATCACACTGCTCGTCTTTCTCTACTTCGCGAGCGTCATCGTGCTGCTCGGTGCCGAGTTCGCGCGTGCCAGTGCCCTGGAGGACGAGGTCGGATCGGAGACGATTGCCGACCCCCGCTTCCTTCCGGTCGTGGTGTCGCCGGCGGTCCGCCCGGCACCGGCGCCCAGGCGGGGGCCTTCCCGATGGTTCGTGCTCGGCGCGGGCGCGATCATCGGCCTGGTTGCAGGCAGGTTGAGCAGGCGAAACGACGACTGTTAGTCACTGCCCGGCTCGGACCGGGTGGCGTGAGACCATGCGGGTGTAGTACCTTTGGTGCGTTCGGTGCCTCCAGGCATCGGGCACCATCGCCCCGAACACCTTTCGCTACGGGGCATAAGGGCAATCTTGCATATTCGGATCACCGCTCGATGAAGCGGCGGTCTCGTCTCGCCGTCACATTTGTAGCCCTGCTGACGGTGGGATGGAGCGTCGTCACAACTCAGCCCAGCGGCTCAGCCCTTGCCGCTGATCCCGAGGCCCAACTGGCCGAGACCCGGGCACAGCTCGCGGACGCACAGTCTGCGCAGCAATCGCTGGCGGCCACCCTTGAGCGCCAGCGCTCGGATCTCTCTCAGCTGCAACGCAAGTCGGCCGACCTCGACACCCAGCTCGATCTGGCCCGCGCCGAGCTCGAGGCGGTCACCGCCGAGTACGACCGGGTCGCCGCACTCCTTGAGCAGGTCCACGTGCAGGTGGCGGACATCGAGGCTCGCATCGCCGAGCTGCATGTCGAGATCGAGGCGCTCGACACCGAGCTGATCGCGCTGGCAGCGGATATCCAGCGCCGCACCACGGACCTGGAGGAGCGCGAAGTCCTGCTGGAGGATCACCTCCGATCCGCCTACGAGCGCAGTCAGACGTCCCTGCTCGAGCTGCTCCTCTCCGCCGATTCGCTCGATCAGGCGACGACGCAGGTCGGATATCTCATGAGCGTGTCCGATCAGGACACGATCCTGGCCGAGGACATCCGCGCCATTCGCGAGGAGCTGGAGACTCGGCGCGAGACGCTGGAGGACGGTCGCGCTGCCCTCGCCGATGCGCGCGCCGTGGCGCGCGACGAAGAGGCCAGCCTCACGGACCGCCGAGACGACCTGACGGTCCTGGAGGGGCAGCTCGGGGAACTCCGTGCCGCCGCCGACCGCAAGCGCGCCGAGCAGGAGGCGTCGTTGAACGCCACGCTCGAGGCCAAGGGCAACGTGGAGGAGCAGGTCGCCAGCAACGAGGAGGCGGCCGCCGCCGCCGAGCGGCTCGCCGAACAGCTCACGTCGAAGGCCTCCGACCAGGAGGCCGCCATCGAGGAGGCGAAGCGCCGTGCTGCCGAGGAAGCCGCACGTCGAGCCGCCGCCGAGCAGGCCGCGCGCGAGGCAGCGGAGGCCGCCGCCCGCGAGGCTGCGGAGGAAGCCGCCCGCGCCGCCGCCGAGGCTGCCGCCAAAGCCGCCGCAACAGCCGCTGCAGAAGCCGCAACAGCCGCTGCAGAAGCC
>JBBJNX010000340.1:0-3055 GCA_037721115.1 Candidatus Limnocylindria bacterium | reverse complement strand
ACGACTGCGGCGGGGCCGCGGACCGCTGCGAATGCGAACGCGCTCATCGGTCAGGTAAGTGGCTGTATGAGCGAAGTCGGGCCGTGGTCGTCGCCACCATCGGCAAATGACCGGGCTACGACTCCGCGTGAGAGAATGCGTCGATGACCGCGGACGACGCGCAGCGGGCTCTCGAATCGGCTGACGAGGCATTCGCACGTCGGGACATCGACGCGGTGATCACCCACCTCTCGTCGGCGATTCGGGGGTTCAGCGCGGCGGCGGAGCCGTGCGCTGCCGCGTTGGCATGTGCCCGGCTTGGCCAGGTGATGGCCAACTTCCGCGGCAACCTGACGGCGTCGCGTGCCTGGTTTGGGCGAGCCGAGCGGCTCGTCGCCGACCTGCCGGCATGCCTCGAGCAGGGTTGGGTGGCGGTCGCGGCCATGGGCTGCGACGTTGACGATCCCGACGTGCTGTTGCAGCGCGCCGAGTTGGCGCTCGACCGCGCCCGCCAATTCGGCGACCTCAATCTCGAGACCAAGGCGCTCGCCGATGGCGGACTGGCTCACGTTGAAGCGGGTCGAATCGACCAGGGTATGGCGATGCTCGACGAGGCGATGGCCCTCGCATGTGGGCCCGCCGACGACACCGACGCCGCAGCCCGTTCGGTGTGTTCGTTCCTCACCGCGTGCTACTTCGCGATGGACTTCGAGCGGGCCAGCAACTGGGCTGATCTCCTCCGTCAACACGGACTTGTCGGGCCGACGCCGGGCGGACCGATGTTCCTGTCGAGCCACTGCGACAGTGTGCAGGCGACGCTGCTCATGGAGCTCGGCCGTTGGAGTGGTGCCGAGGCGATGCTCCTGCGAGCGATCGCCGACTTCGAGGCCACGATGGGTCCCAGCTGGCATGCCGCGATCGCGTTGGCAGATCTCCGCACACGCCAGGGCCGCTACGCGGAAGCGGAGGCGCTGCTGCTCGGCAAGGAGCAGGCCCCCCAGGCGTTGTTGCCGGCGGCACGACTCCAGCTCGACCGTGGCGATCACGAGCTCGCCATCGCGACGGCGCGTCGCGGTCTGGGTTTGCTGGGTGACGACCGCCTCCGCGCAGTCGAGCTGCTCGAAGTCGTCATCGAGGGACTGCTTGCGATCGCCGACGTGGCTGGCGCGCGAGCCGCGTTCGATGACCTCGACCAACGCCTCGGTGGGATCGGCGCCGCGTTCGCGGCGCGCTGCGACGCCGCGCGAGCTGCGGTGATCGCCGCAGAGGGTGATCCTGTGGCAGCTGCGTCCGTGCTCCAGGTCGCGATCGACCGCCTCGACCCGGCCGTGTTGCCGTGGCGTCGAGCGGTGTTACTGATCGACCTCGCCGTCATGCTCGATCGAGTGGGAGACGCAGCGGCCGCCAGAGAGGCAACACTGGTTGCGTGCGCATCCCTCGCCGCACTCGATGTCGTCGCCCCGCCTTCGATGGCCGCCCAGCTCTCGTGGTCGACACGGCATTCGAACCTCGGTGCCGCATCGAACGCCGTCCTGGCGCCCGGCGCCAGGTGGTGGACTGCTTCGTTCAAGGAAGCGTCGGTGCGACTTCCTGCAACCAAGGGACTCTCGTACGTCGCGACACTCGTCGCCGCGCCGGGAACCGAGCGCCACGTGCTCGACCTCGTCGACCGACTGGAGGGCCTCGGCGGCGCAGGAGATCCCGATCGACGATCGATCGGCGACGCCGGCCCGCTGCTCGACAGCGGAGCGCGCACCGCGTACCGACGCCGGATCGAAGCGCTGCGCGGCGACATCGACGAGGCGCTTGCAACGCACGCGTTCGACCATGCCGAGGCACTGCAGGAGGAACTGGACCTCCTTGTGAGTCAACTCGCCTCGGCGTTCGGAATCGGCGGCAGCGCGCGCGTGGCCGCATCTGCCTCCGAACGGGCTCGTCTGAATGTCACCCGTGCGATCCGCGCTGCGGCCAAGAGGCTCGACGAGGCGCTGCCGGGCGCCGGAGCGGCACTCGACCGCCGGATCCGGACCGGGCTGTACTGCGTCTACACCCCAGAACCCGGCGAACAGATCCACTGGATCGTTCAGACATGAATGAACGAAACCGGACTCCCCTGAACGCCTTCGGGGTATGGAACCATTCACACCACAAGTCGACGAGATCGCCGACGACATCTTCCGCATCTCGACCTGGATCCCCGAAGTGAGCGAGGAGGGCTTCACGTTCAATCAATTCCTCATAAGGGCCGAGGAGCCACTGCTCTTTCACACCGGCATGAGGACGATGTTCCCGCTCGTCGCCGAGGCTGTCGCTACCATCGTGCCAGCGGAGTCGATCCGCTGGATCAGCTTCGGGCACGTCGAGTCGGACGAATGCGGATCGATGAACATGTGGCTCGCCACAGCTCCTGCCAGCGAGGTGGTCTTCGGTGCGCTCGGCTGTGACGTGTCGCTCAACGACATGTGCGACCGCCCGCCCCAGGTGCTCGAAGGTGAAGTGCTCGACCTCGGTGGCAAACGCGTCCGCCAGATCAGCACGCCGCACGTGCCGCACGGCTGGGAGGCGCAGGTGCTCTTCGAAGAGACGACCGGCACCCTGCTGTGCGGTGACCTGTTCAGCCAAGTTGGCTCACCGAAGGCGCTCACCACTGACGACCTGGTGGACCCAGCGGTCGCTGCGGAGCACATGTTCCACGCCACCTGCCTCGCGCCGCACACCGCCGTGACGATGCGCAGCCTCGGTGACCTCGAACCGACAACGCTCGCTGTGATGCACGGCTCGTCGTACCGAGGTGACGGCAAGAGCGCACTCTACGAGCTGGCGGATGCGTACGAAGAGATTACGCGTGCGGTGCTCGAACCGGCCGCAGGCGTCGGGTCAGAGGCAGGCTGACACGCTCGCTCACGAGTCACCGAAATGCGAGCACCACACACCGACGACCGCTGATGGCACCACACCGGCGGACGCCGTACCCGTGCGTCTCGACCCTGTTCCATGCGCGGCCGCCGAAGGCGCGCGAGCGCCGACCCCACCGCCACCAGCGTCAAGAATGTCGAGGGTCACCACCTGTTCCCGC
>JBBJNX010000025.1:0-11552 GCA_037721115.1 Candidatus Limnocylindria bacterium | reverse complement strand
CTGGTCGCTGCTTGACCGATGCTTGGATGGCCGCCTCCCGCTGCGCGGGACGACGATCGACGAGTCGAGTGGCAGCACCACCGGCACCCCGTACAACTGGGCGCGCGGAGAGGCGGAACGAAAGCACGTGCGACGCATGATCAGCTTCTTCGCGCGCTACACGTTCGGAGACCGTCCGCTCGTAGTGTTGAACGCGTTCAGCATGGGCGCCTGGGCGACCGGCATGACGACCGCCATCGCGCTCGAGGGAAACGGCCTCGTCAAGGCGACCGGTCCGCAGATCGACAAGATCCTGGGCACCATGCGCCAGCTCGGCACCGCGTATCGGTACCTGATCGTGGGTTACCCGCCATTCCTCAAACTCCTCCTCGACGAGGGAGAGGCCATCGGCCATCCCTGGGCCGACTACGACATGCACGCTCTCCTTGGCGGAGAGAGCAACTCCGAGGCCCTGCGGGACTACCTGCTGCGCCGTTTCCGGAGCGTGTTCAGTGGCTACGGCGCAACCGATGTCGAGATCGGTCTGGCGGCCGAGACACCGGTCTGCATTGGCCTTCGAAGGCTGGCGGCGGCCCGTCCGGAGATCGCCACTGCGCTCTTCGGTGAGTCGGGGCGCAGTCCGATGATCTTCCAGTACAACCCGCTGCTCCATCACGTCGAGACCAACGGCAAGGGCGAGCTGCTCTTCACCGTGACGCGCCATGCGACGCTCTCCCCGAAGGTGCGCTACAACGTCCATGACAGAGGGTGGCGTGATCCGCGACGACGAGCTGGGCCGTCGGCTGGCCGCCTTCGACATCGGCCGCCCGGACCTGGTGCCGGGCGAGAAGCGCATGGTTCGGATGCCGTACCTGTACGTCTTCGGCCGCAAGGACTCGACCGTTTCCGTCATGGGCGCCAACATCTATCCGGCCGACATCGAGGCTGGCATCTACGCCGATGCTGCGCTCGCGGAACAGGTGCTCTCCTTCCGCCTGGCCATCCGCGAGGAGCGGCCCGGTGAGACCCGTCCGCTGATCGACATCCAGCTGGCACGCGGCGATGGATCACCAGCATTGACCGATGCGCTCGCCGCCGCCATCGCCCGCCAGCTCGCGTCGCAGAACGCCGACTACCAGGAGGCCATGAAGGAATACCCGGCGCTGCTGGTGCCAGTGGTCGAGCTGCATGCGCGCGGCACCGGGCCCTTCGCCGGCGACGCCGACCGTATCAAGCACCGCTACGTGGCCGCCTGATCCGCTCCTCGCGAATCCCGGGCCGAGTACGGCACCGTCGCGTCTCGACAAATGCCCGCGTGGTGCGCGTTAGCCAGGGAAGCGATCCCCGGGCAACTCCTCCTACGCTCGTGCAGGGCGAAAACTGCCCGCTGCGCCCGCTAATGCGAACAGACCACGCGTATGACAATGCGCGGCCCTCGGGATTGACCAATGCTGTTGCCATTCGCGTATGGCGAGCAGCAGTGTTGCCCACCGCGACCCTAGCGTCCGGCGAGCGAAGCGACCAGCGGTGCGAAGGACTCCATGGCGTGGGCGGGGATGCCGTACGAGCTGACGCCACTGCGTTCGCGGCGCCGGAGCATGGCCGCGCGCAACTGGTCCAGGGTGCCGTACAGCAGGTAGGGAGACCCACCGAGCACTGCCGGCCCCGCGGACTTCACGAGGGCGCGCAGCGATGCGGAGAGTGGCTGCCCGTCGCCGATGACTCCCGCGTCGGCCACAAAGACGTTCAGCTCCAGCTGCTCGAATCGAGTGCCCGCGGCGGAGCGCACCAGGGCGGCGCGCTCGACCAGGGCCGACTCGGTCGCGTGGCGCCACATCGGCCGTCCGGCGGGGGAGAACTGCGGGACGAAGCTGACGATCTGCGCCTCCCGTGCCGCCACGCGCAGCATCCGTGGACCACCTCCACCCAGCATGATCCGAGGATGCGGTCGCTGGAACAGTGCCGACTCAACCCGTGCCCGATCGAGCTGGTAGTAACGACCCAGGTGCGTCACCTCCTCGCCGCCCAGCAGGCGACGGATGACGCCGAGAGACTCGATCATGCGGTCGATCCTCACGCCCGGCGGGTCGTAAGCCATCCCGAGCTGTCGATAATCGCTGCGCTTCCAGCCCGCCCCCAGGCCTAGATCCAGGCGTCCGCCGCTCAGCCGATCGAGCGTGGCCGCCTCGCGCGCAACGATCAGGGGATGACGGAAGTCGTTGGCCAACACGTACGGCCCGATCCGCAGCGTCTTCGTCACCGCGGCGGCCGCGGCAAGGGCGGCGGTCGGGGCCAGCTGGCGTCCGAGGTGATCGGTCACATAGAGCGCTGCATACCCCAGCTCTTCCGCGCGGCGCGCGAAGGCGGTCCAGTGATCGGCCTCGTCCGACGTATTCGCGTAGACGACGAATCGGAATGGCTGCACCGGTCCACGGTAGCGCGAGAGCTCTTCGGCGTTCTGCGCTAGACTGCCCATACCGACGCAGGTGCGGCGCCTATCCAGAGAGGCCCGAGAGCCCTGGCTCGTTGACGGCCCGGCAACCGACCCATCGCCCTCACGGTGGAAGCGGTGCTCCTGCCAGGTCCGATAGGAGGCCGGGGACGATGTCCGCCACCACGCCGACCCCCATCTCGCTGCGCGCCGCCCACCTCGTGGGCTCCACTCCATTTCACGACGCCGATGAGGCGCTCGACATCATGTTCGACCGCCTCGGATCGCACCTGGTTACGGTGCCGGACGGCGAGACCGGCTCACGTCAGCAGTGGATCCAGGGGCTGCTCGATTCCTTCCAGGATCATCCGGACCTCGAGCCTGCCAAGCCGGGTGATTGGTCCGACTATGACCGGACGCCGACCGTTCGGGTCCGCCGCGGCCATGACTTTTCGTCGGAGAGGCTAAATCTCGGATACCTTCGCCACTTCGAAGAATCGTGGCCGGTCTACCAGGCTCGTCGCGGTGCGGTGAATGGCGCGCTGCGTCCCGAGCTTCGGTTCCAGGTCGGCGTACCGGGCGACCTTGACCTCGCGGCCTTCACGTTCGGCAACCCGCTCGTGGCGCTTCGCCATCGGTCCGCCTTTCGTAACGCGACCCTGCGGGATATCCGCGCCATCCACGCCCGCGGCGACGAAGTCGTTTACCAGCTCGAGATTCCGTTCGAGCTGATCATGCTCACGAAGCTCCCCGGCCCGCTCGTGGGTCCGGCGGCCGCCTTCTTCGCGCGCGGGATCACGCGCCTCGTTCGTGGTGCACCCGCCGGGACGCGGTGGGGGATTCATGTGTGTCTCGGTGACATGAACCACCGCGCGATGGGTCGGCTGGACGACGTGCATCGCATCGTGGCGCTGTCGAACGCGATCGTCGACCGATGGCCGGCCGGTCGTCATCTCGACTTCATGCATGTGCCGCTGGCCGCGGCGGCCGAGCCGCCCCCAGCCGACCTCGCGTTCTACGAACCCCTGCGCGACGTGCACCTTCCGGCCTCCACGCGGTTCGTGGGCGGCTTCGTGCACGAGGAACGGACGCTCACGGAGCAGTGCGCGCTGCTGCTCGAGCTCGACCGCCTCATCGGTCGACCGGTCGACGTTGCCTGCTCGTGCGGGCTCGGACGTCGGGACACGGAGGTGGCGCTCGCCGTGATCGATCGAACCGCCGAGCTGTGTGGCGTGGGCTAGCGATCTCACCACGCCAGGCCGATGAGCTCGCCGAAGGTTCGCTCGAGATCCACCGCCAGGCCGCGCCGCTCGAACCAGGCGGCCACGTTGGCGAGGTCGCGGTGCAGAAGGTCGGGTGCATCGGTGTTCGTCGTGAACTCGACCGCCTGCGGCAGGTCGATGATCACCAGCCGGCCCTGCCACCACAGCAGGTTGTACGCCGACAGGTCAGCGTGCACCAGGCCCGCGGCTGTGAGCCGACGAACGCTGGCGAGAAGCTGATCCCAGGCGGACTCGAGCTGATCCGGCGCGAGCTGTGCCTGGGCCAGTCGGGGCGCGGCCGCATCCGCATCGCCGATGAACTCCATCACCACGCCATCCTCCGTACGCTCGACCGGGTACGGGACCGATGCGCCCGATGCCCATGCCCGCTCCAGCATCTCCATTTCCTGGATTGGCCACATGCGCTCGATGACGTCGTGGCCGTGATCGGTCTTATGGGCGACGGCACGTCGGTCGCGGCTCGACAGGAACCAGCCGGCCCGATACGTCGAGTCGTGCCGGTATGCCGTCGCCTTCTTGAACCCGAGGTCGCGCAGCTCGCCGGCTGAAGGACGGCGCGGCCGATACCGCTTATGGGCGAGGAGCGCGGTCGAGCCCCCGGCGTATCGGCGCTCGAGGAGGAAGACCTCGGCCTCCTTACCGGATTTTAAGGTGCCGAGCGAGGTCTCGTCGTATGGCTCGTCGAGCAGCCACGCCGGTGGATCGCGCGGCGGCGCTGATGAGGAATGCACGCAGAATGCTCCGAGTGTGCGGGTGGTCCCGACGCTCGGAAGGCGTCAGCGGTGGCTGCGTTCCGAGAGGTCGAGAGGACAGGGTGCGATGGCACTCATGGCGGTCCTCCTCGTGCGTGCTGCGTGGTTGGGCCGCCGCATCATGCCCCGGCAGTCGGTCCTTGGCAACCCCGAAATCCTCCATCCTCGTTGCGGCCCCGACCGCGCAAGCCGGCACGCCCGTTCGTGACGTGCAGGCTTGCGCAGGAGAGGATCAGACGGCGCGGCTAGGTATGTCCAGGCCAGGATGGGAAATGCGCGGGTTTGGGCGAGTGAGCGAACCATGTTCGATACCTCCACGGGGAGCTGTGTTGGATACGCGGCCATCATTGGTCGTGGTGGAGCCGCATCCATCGGTCGTGCGTTTGATGTGCGCGCGTCCGTTTGACGTACGGCCGCTGGTCGGAGCCGCCAGCGGTGCCGCGTGTGACGCTTAGCCGTGAGGTCCCGTCAGGTGGCGTCGGCCATCTCCGCGAATAGGCAGAGCGTATTCGCCAGGCGCATCTGCTCGGGCGTGCGGGCGCGCACGCGAAGGAGCGCAGGCTCGGCCACGACGACCGCAACGCATCGGGCACGCGAGGTTGCCACGTTGAGCCGGTTGCGCGAGTAGAGGAAGTTCATGCCACGCGGCGCGTCCTCGGGTGAGCTGGAGGTCATCGAGTAGATGCTCACGGGCGCTTCCTGGCCCTGGAACTTGTCGACCGTGCCGACACGCGCATCGGGTGGGAGCAGCGAGGCGATCGCGCCGACCTGCGCGTTGTACGGCGCCACGACCAATACGTCCTCGTAGCGCAGGGGACGATCCACTCCATGCCGATCCGTCCAGGTCGAGCCACTCTCGACGAGCGCGCGCACGAAGGCCGCGACCTGGTGGGCCTCCTCCGGGGATGTGCTGTCCGCGCCGACGTGATCCGCAGAGACGAGCCGCAAGCCCGCGCCGCGCATCGGCTCAGGAGCGTTCAGACGCTGATTCACCAGGTCCGCGCGAGATTCGAGGCGGCTCTCATAGAAGGCCTCGGAGGTGAACCGGGTCACGTCCGGATGCAGGCGCCAGGTGTGCTCCAGGAAGAGTCCGAGATGCGCCGGCATGGCGTCGTGCTCGCCGAGCAGATGCGCCAATGCGGACCGATCCGCGCCCGGCGGGTGCGATCCCTGGAGCGGCTGGTCGAGCTGCTGCGGGTCGCCGATGAGCACGATCGACCGCGCGGATGCCGCCATGGCCAGGGCATTGGCCAGCGACATCTGGCCGGCCTCATCGATGAAGAGCACGTCGACCAGCCCGTCGCTCTTGTCCGACGCCCATAGCCACACGGTGCCGGCTCCCAGGTTGAACTCACCGTTGGCAAGCCCGTCTCGCACCTGGCCGTTGTCCTTGCTGACGGTGACGCGGGCATCGTCAACGCCCTGCCCGTCCTCCGACACCTTCTGGACCGCGCGGACGGTGACGCCTGCCTCCGCTGAGGCGTCCTCGATCTGGTGCAGAAAGTTCCCGATCACCTTGTGGCTGTTGGCGCTGATGCCGACCTTCTTGCCGTCGGCCAGGAGGCGGACGATCATCCTCGCCCCGGCGTACGTCTTGCCCGAACCGGGCGGCCCCTGGATCGCCAGCGTGCTGTCGTGGAGGCAGGTGACCAGCCGGCGCGCGGCGTCGAGGTCCGATTCGCCCTCGTGTCTGAGTGCCTCGTCGATGGCCTGTCCGCAACGCGGGGCCATGCCCAGCAGCAGATCTCGTGCGGCACGCCACGGCCCATCGGCGTCGATCCCGTGCTCGGCGACCCACTCGCCCAGGCGGAGGAGCGACGCACGCTGCTCGTCGTCACGAAACGTATCGAGTGGCACCAACGCTTCCGGGTGCCGCGGCTCGACGCCGGCCGGCCAGACCAGGTCCAGCGTCGAGTGGGCGTCGTCGATTTCCAGCAGCGCAGCCTTCACCTTCCACGCGCTCCACTTCGCGTCCGGCTGCTCCTGGTGCAGGCTCGGGTCGTAGAGCTCGCTCCGCATGCCGATGTCGTAATCCTGCGGTGCAAACCGGTAGCGCCACGTCTGGCGCTCCTTCGATCTCTCCGTCGGTTTCCACGACTCGCCGATGGGTCCGACAACCTCCAGCGGCCCCAGCGCACCTTTGTCGACCGTCAGCTCGGCGGCATCCATCTCCATGCGGTGAAAGAACTCCCAGAATGCAGCCTTCTTCTCGCGCCGATGCCACGCCAGGAGCTGGGCAAGAAGCCAGGCGGCCCGCTGTGCATCGGAGCGCTCGGCCGGGTCGGCGGGGACGCCATCGGTGAGGATCTCGGCGACGGCCCTGACGCGCGCATCAGCCTCCGCGAGTTCGACCGGCGCTTCGCTGGACACGGCCGCCGGACGCGGCACAGGCTGCCCGGCTCGATTCGCGAGCTCGACGCGAAGCCGCTCCAGCCAGTCTCGCAGCACGAGCGTGCTCCGCACGTCGTCTCGGTTGTAGGCGGCGATATCGTCGAGGATGGGCGACCCGGGCCGGTCGCCTTCCCCGAGCTCCAGCCATTGCTCGAAGGCCACGATGCTGGAGCCAGCGTCCTTTAGCGGTACGTCGCGAACGAAGTCGTACAGCGGCTCGAGCCGCTTGATCGAGTAGCTCTCGACCGATGCCCGAAGGCTCTGTCGCACGGCGCGATACAGGTCGATCAGCACGCCGCCGCGGAGCAGCCGATCCACTTCGTCCTCGCGCGTCGCGTGACGGCCCATCAGGCGCTTGAGCGCGGTCGGCTCGTACGGTGCGTAGTGATAAATATGCATGCTCGGGAAGCGCTTGAGCCGCTCGGTGAGCAGATCCATCAGCCGCTCGAATGCGTGTTTCTCACCGGCAGGGGTCACGTCGCCGGGCGTCTCGGGGTCGAACGACCAGATGGCGGTGAACTCGCCATGGACGTCGAGGACGCCGAACAGGTAATCGACTCCGTCGTCAAGGGCGTACGGATCCCCTTCGAGATCCAGGAACAGGTCGCCCGGGTCGGGCAACGGGAGAATGCCGAGGCCGCGCTCCGCCCCGATCGGTTCGCCCTCCGCGGGCAGGAGCAGCTCGTAGATCGGCTTCGGCAGGCCGCGTCCCTCAACCTGGATGCGTGCCTGTTCACGGACGCGTTCGATGCTGGACGCACCGGCGCCATCGAGCGGCGGGTCGAACGGCAATGGGGCGGCGGCCAGTCGCACCACGGTATCGATCTCCCGAGCCTTCAGCGACTTCCGCTGCCGGCCGCTGATGCCGGCCACCAGCGACAGGTGGTCATCGTCGCGGCGCCGCTTGACGCATAGTTCGGCCCAGCGGCAGACGTCACAGTGGTCGACCGGCTCCGGGTAGGTGGAAGGCGGCGGATAGGCAGCGTCGGTCGGGGGAGCGGCCTCACTCCCGAGAACGGACTCGGTGAAGCGCTGTTTGGCGGCGCGGTAGTAGGCCATGTAGTCGTCGACCCGCAGCTTCGCCTCCTCGCGAGCGCTGCCACCAAGCACGACCTTCATGTGCTCGGGCTGCACGCCCTGGATGCGGGTCAGCTGCTCGACGTAGCTGCAGATCTGGAGCACGGCACCGGCCTTGACGTGCCGCGCCAGCTTCGTGTCGGCGACCTCGTAGTGGTATGGCCCCCAGACCGAGGGTCGCTCAGGCGACTCCACGCGCAGCAGGAAATCGGCATATCCCAGCCAGCGACCGTCGAAGAAGGTGGCCTGGAAGATGACATCGGCGCCCGATGCCATGGCCTCGATGGTCTCCTCGGCCTGGCGACGGATTTGGTCGCCACGATCCTCGTCGTCGATCCGCTTGATCTCCACAACCGGCCTGCCGTCGGTGGTGAGATCTGCCAGGTAGCGAGCCTCGTGCTGGAAGCCACGCTGGCGGATGATGTCGAGTTCGGGATCCGTCCGCATCGGTCGCTTCACGAGTCCCGCCAATGCCGCGCGCTCGAGCGCCGTCAGATGCTCGCAGGCCAGGTACCCAACGAGATCGGTTGCCGAGAATACCGGCTGGCCGTCGATCAGCTGCATCGCGCACTCCTCCCCATGAGAAGCAGGGTAGCGAGTGTCCGTGACAGCTTGCGCGTCGCGACCCGCGTACCATGCGGACATGCGACTCCCCGGATCACGCGACTGCGGCGAGCTGCGTGTTCGAGGAGGTGCGACGCCGCCTGCACCTGGGCGCCCCCCACAGGTCGAGGGACCCCGATGTGGGGCGGATCAGTGCGCAGCGTGTGCGGCCAACCACTGGGCCAGCCGCTCAATGGTATGCGGTGATCCCTCGCTGTTCAGCGCCCGATCGGCAACGGTCTCCCGGTCCGTGGATGCGCGGGTGCCTTGAGGGCGCCGCTCTGGCTCAGCGCCTCGATCCGGGCGCCAACGTCGCCGTTCGGGAGCATGGCGCAGATGCCGGCGTCGGCCGGCTCGGGCGGCACGGCCCCCAGGAACTGCGGCTGCTGTGCGCGCGGCTGGAGCAGCGTCTCGATGGCGTGGCCGATCCGGATGAGCTGTGGCTCCTGCATGAAGCCCGCATACATCCAAACGCCCGCCGGCTTCCCATCGGCTGCAAAGCCGACAGGTACCGAGATGATCGGGTAGCCGGCGCACGCGGGCGCCGATGAGCCGAACGCGTAGGACGGCGAAAGAACCGCGTCGAGGTCGTGCTCGGCCATGACGCGGTCGATGCCCTGCTCACGAGTGAGGGTCAGGCACAGCGCGCGCGCCTCGAGGTACTCGGGGGCGGTCAGGTCGCCGCCGGTCGCCTCGGCCAGCTCGAAGATCTCCTGGCCGAAGTACTTCATCTCCTCGGCGCAGTGGTCGATATTGAACTGGATCAGGTCGCCAAGCGACTGCATCGGTGAATTTCTCAGGTACGGACCGCGCAGGAAGCGGTCGATGTCATGCTTGAATTCGTAGAGCAGCACGACGAACTCAGCATCGAACCAGGCGTACGTGTCGCCGGTGTCGACCGGGTCGACGATGACGGCGCCGGCGGCGGCCATCGCCTCGATTGCCACCTCGACCGCAGCGTTGATCTCGGGCAGGGCGAAGTACTCGGGCAGGAACTGGCGGCGCTCGATCCCGATCCGCGCTCCTTGCAGGCCGTTGGGGTCCAGGTACTGGGTGTAGTCCTTCGGCCGAGCGACGCCGTTCAATGACGGTCGGGCCAGCACGTTCATGAGCACCGCAACGTCCTCGACGGTGCGTGCCATCGGTCCGGCCGCGTCCTGGCTGTGCGCAATCGGAATGATTCCCGCCGCCGGTACCAGGCCAACGGTGGGCTTGAGGCCGACCACCTGGTTGTTACCGGCGGGGCAGACGATTGAGCCATCGGTCTCGGTGCCGATGGCGGCCGCGGCCATGTTCACCGCCGGTGCCACGGCGGAGCCGGAGCTCGATCCGCACGGATCGAAGCTGAGCAGGTACGGGTTGTACGTGAATCCGCCCCGAGCGCTCCATCCGTTGAGGGAGTTGGTCTCGAATGGGAAGTCGGGCGGCGGGAATCCGCGGAAGTTTGCCCACTCAGACAGATTCGTCTTGCCCAGGATCACCGCGCCGTGCTTGCGCAGTCGTTCGACGACGGGCGCATCCTCGGTCACTCGCACGTCGACAAGGGCAAGCGAGCCGGCGGTCGATTGCATCCGGTCCTCGGTCAGGATGTTGTCCTTGACCAGGATCGGGACTCCATGCAGGACGCCGCGGTCGCGCCCCGAGCGACGCTCTGCATCGCGCAGGCGCGCGATCTCGATCGCGTCGGGATTCGTCTCGATCACCGCGCCGAGGAGCGGGTTCAGCTCCGCGATGCGATGAAGGTAGGCGCGCGTCAGGTCCTCGCTGGTCAGGCTGCCGGTCTGCATCTGCTGGCGCAGCTGAAGAATGGTGGCTTCGAACCAGGGGGCATTGGGATCGGCTTGCGTGGGCGTGACGGCGCGCACCACGGAGCCGATACCGCCTGTGAGCAACAACCCTCCTCCCGCTGCGGTGGCCGATAGGAACGTCCGCCGGCTGAACCGACGCTTCGCCCGGGAATTCATGACGGCCTGGCGCCTCCCGCATTTGGTTGTTGGTGTCCTAAGTCAACACCATCCGTCAAGACCCCGCGGCGATTACCTGGATGCTCAATTCGTTGCCCTCCGGATCGTTCATGCGCACCCTGTGCTAGCTTCGCCGCTCGGCAGCCCCGATGCGAGCGTGGCTGCCCCGATGCCCAGTCCCAGGATCCAATGGGCCGGCGTCCACGAGCTCTCGGTGTGTGGGAGGCCCGTGGCGACCGCGAAGATCGCCGTCACACCAGCCGTTGCGAAAAGGACAAGGCCCGTTGCAAGCTCCTGCCGTGGCTTTGCGGCACGTGACTGGGTGACGAGCAGGACGATCCCGTACGCAATGCTGCTGGCGATGAGGCCAATGGCGATCAGCAGCCATAGGAATCCAGAGACGCCGAGTAGCGCCAATGAACCGATGAAAAGCCAGCCGGCCATTGCGCCCGCCAGGCCGATCCGCCGGTCCCGTTCCTTCCTGTGCATCCACCACACCCCGGCGGTGAGCAGCGCCACGGGAACGAAGGCGACGGACGCCCATGAATCCTCGCTGTTCTGGAGCGCGGCCGCCGTCATGGGCAATGTCACCATCCATCCGATCCCGGCGGCGGTCGCCAGTCCCAGTCTCATCGGCGCAGCCTACATCGGCGCGTCGCCTATCGGCGCATCTGGCGCTGGCGCCGATAGATCGGGCAGCCGTACACGCCAAACCAGACTACGGAGTGGTATTGCCTGATGTATCGGGCCATGCGGGGCAGGGGAGCGTTCCGGTGCGCCGCACTGCCTCATGAATCGGCATGTGCGCCATTGGCGCCGATCGGATCCGATACCGCATTCTCGCGGCGAGCGAGGAATGCGAAGGGGACGGCGAGCGCCTGGATGGCCGCGGACGCCACGTATGAGGCCGGATAGCCGAAGACATCGGCCGTCCGGCCGAGCGCGGGCTGCGCCACGACACCGCCCGCCGATCCGATCAGCGAGTCGAACGAGAGAACGGTCGCGCGCTGCTGTGATGGGATCAGGCCATTGATGACCGCCCGAGCGATCCAGGTCGTCGCTCATCAGCGTC
>JBBJNX010000339.1:0-3079 GCA_037721115.1 Candidatus Limnocylindria bacterium | reverse complement strand
AGCCCATCAACACCAGCGTCAGCGCCGGCGAGTCACCGAACGCCATGAAGCACGCCCACAGAACGGCGTTGTCGAAGATCCAGTAGCCCAGCGAGCCGGCGATCACCCGCCAGTCACGGCGTCGCAGCACGCGCCCGGCCTCGCGAACCCCATCGTGCAGCGCGCCGGTGACGGCGGCCAGCTTGCCTCGCCACCCGCTGAGCTCCTCCTGCGGACGGGCGTCTCGGCGGCCGGCGAGAGCGGGGATCGAGACGACTGCACCCATCGCGACGACGGCGAGGACGGCGGGTAGCAGCGTCAGCAGCGGCGAGACCTCCGGCCCGATCCCGAGCCACATGACGATCCCGAGCACCGCGACGGCGATGAAGTTCGCCGCGCTCTTGATAACGAAGAAGGCGACCGTGCGGCGAGCGATGTCCTCCGCCGGCATGCCGCCCTTGCTCAACGCCCACGCACCGAACGCCAGGCCGCCGGCACCGCTGGCCGGCAGCAGCGACCCGACCGCCAGCTCTGACATTCCGAGCTCATAGCTCGTACGCCACGACATCCGCGGGCAGAAGATCGGCTTGAACATCAGCACGTAGGACACGCAGGAGAACACCTCGAGCGCGACGGCGAGCGCGAGCCAGCCGGGCTGCGCCGCCTCGAAGCGCGCACGAACCTCTCCGAGACCGGGCGCCAGCCACGCCACCAGCCCGACCACGATGAGCAGGCCGACCACTCCCACAGCCCTCCGACGCAGACGCTGCGTATTCAGCTCGTCGGGCAACGGCTCCGGCGGGGGGATGTACTCGACCTCGAATTGCATACGCGCAACATGATGAACCCACCGGCTCCGACGGCCTTTGGCCGGTCGGTCACCGGTCGGCCTGGCTTCCCGTGGTGGTCCGGCGCGCCGCGACCGGATCAGGCGTGGAGGTGCAACCGCTCGCCTTGGGGTCCGAGGATCGCGATGAGCTCCACGCGGCCGGCGACCGCGCCGAACCAGTGCGGCGGGGACCTTCGACCTCGTATTGAGCTGCTACCTGCACTCTCCGGTGCAGATGCCCCGGGAACGGGTTCTGCGGTCCGCCGCCGCAGCCGTTGCGCCGGGAGGCACCCTGTTGATCGTGGGGCATGCGGGCTCTCCGTCCTGGAGCGACCACGACCCTGCAATTCAGTTCCCCGTGCCGCAGGACGTGCTCGACGACCTGGCCCTCCCGGCCGGACGGTGGGAGGTCAAGCGCAGCGGATTCGTTACCCGGCCGATGCAGGACCCGGACGGGAAGCCCGCCACGCGACCCGACAACGTGCTGAACGTCGGACGGCTCTCCGGCTGACAGGCTCTGCTTTCGGGGCACACTCGCCGATGGATGGATGCAATGACTCCCGCCATCACAACCCAAGGAGACGCAGATGAACTGGACGCTCGAAGTGGTGGTAGTCCCCGTCTCGGACGTCGAACGTGCCAAGGCGTTCTACGCCGAGCGGCTCGGCTTCAACGTCGATCACGACACGGTCGTCAGCGAAGGGAACCGGGTGGTCCAGCTCACGCCTCCCGGCTCCGGCTGCTCGATCGTCGTGGGTGAGGGAATCGTTCCGGACATGCAACCGGGCTCCCTCAAGGGCCTTCAGCTGGTCGTCCCCGACCTCCACGCGGCGCGAGCCCAGCTCGAACAGCGCGGGGTCGACGTCAGCGATATCCAAGTCCTGGGAGAGAACCCCCGTCCTCAGCCGGACGCGCTCGACAACGTCGGATTCGTCTTCTTCAGCGACCCGGACGGCAACGCGTGGGCCGTCCAGCAGATATCCACCCGGGCGCCGAAACTGCCGTAGGGTTGGTCCATGATCGGCGTCTTCACGGGCGAAGGCCGGCGCTCGGTGGAAGAGCAACCGTGACCTCGTCGGCGCGGCTCGGCCACGTACAAGTTGAGTTGCTCGGGCGCTTCCGCGTCGTGGTCGGCGAGCGAGAGGTCGCCGACTGGCCCACGCGTCGCGCCCAGGAGCTCGTGCAGGTGCTCGCTATGGCCCACGGCCGGCGCATGCTGGGGCCCGGGTCACGCACCCGTGGCCCTCGAGGACTGCGAGTACGTCGACTTCTCACCGACCGAGGCGTTCAACCACGTGCTCGACCACGTGCGCAACGGGGCGGGGTGACCGCCGCGACCGAGCCATAGATGTCGACCGCAGATGTGCGACCACGACGGTCACCGCGAGTTGCTCCCCCGGAAGATGGGTTGCGCTGACCTGCGGTCGGGCCCCGATGTGACGAAAGCGCACCGAGTCGGGAGCCGAGCCGAAGTGAAATGCGCCGCGAAAGAATATGCCGTCGACCGGGCCGGCGATCGGTCGTCCGTCAGCGGTGACGGTCGCAAGGGTCAGCAGGCGCATCCCGATCAGTTGCTCCGCCAACTGCTCGGGCGGTCAACCGCCGCTCCGGCGTGATGATCCTCCGCAGGTGGGCACCCGCGACCGAATAGCTGCGGTCAAGAACCTCCTGCAGCGCAGAGGTCGGCCAGCGACTCCTTCATCAGCCGGATTTAACCAACTTCAACCTAGTGGCCGATTTCACGTGCGCTCGGAGGACGCTGCCCGCGCGGCGTAGGCCGCCGCCTCGGTGCGGTTGTGAACCCCGAGCTTCATGAGGATACGGCTCACGTGGTGACCAGCCGTCTTCTCGCTGATCACCAGCGTCGAGGCGATGCGCGCGTTGGACATCCCCATTGCGAGCAGGCCGAGCACCTCCTGTTCCCGGGCGGTCAACTCCCCGGTGGCGCGGGCGCGCGGCCCGGCTGCGCCGCCCAGGTCGCGGAGGATCCCGGCAGCGGCGTCCATGCCCCGCGACGCGCCGAGTTCGCGGAACGCCTGGAGGGCTGTGCGGGCCTCGTCGCGCGCGAGCGCCGGCGCCTCGCCGGCCAGCGCGCGGGCGAGTGCGAGTCGTGCCTCGCCGACCTCGAACGGCATCGCGAGCGTGCTGAACGCCGTCAGCGCACGGCGCACCGGCTCGGCGGCGTCGGCAGGCCGCTCGTCGTCGAGCGCCACGCGGCCTGAGGCCAGGTCGGCACGCGCCCGGATGAGGCGGATGCCGGTGGCCTGCGCA
>JBBJNX010000338.1:0-3082 GCA_037721115.1 Candidatus Limnocylindria bacterium | reverse complement strand
CGCCTTCTGCGACCTGCGCGGCTTCACCTCGTTCGCCGAGCAGGCCGATCCGGAGGAGATGCTGGGCGTCCTGGGCGAGTATCACCGCATGATCGGCGAGTCGATCGTGAGGCACGGCGGCACGCTCGAGCATTTCGCAGGCGACGGCGTCATGGTCTTCTTCAACGACCCGATCGTCCAGGAGGACCATGTTGAGCGTGCCGTTCGGATGGCGGTCGAGATGCGCAGCCGGTTCGAGGACCTCGGGGCGGGCTGGCGCAAGCGCGGCTACGAACTGGGGTTCGGCATCGGCATCGCGGTCGGCTACGCCACGCTCGGGCGTATCGGTTTCGAGGGCCGGTACGACTACGGCGCCATCGGCAACGTCGTCATCCTGGCGTCACGGCTCAGCAGCCAGGCGGCCGCCAACCAGATCCTGCTCAGCCAGCGAGCCGCCGGCATGGTCGAGGAGATTGTCGACGTGGAGTCGGTCGGCGAGCTGCAGATCAAGGGTCTGAGCCGTCCGGTGAGCGCCAGCAACGTCCGCGTGCTGCGCTGAATCTCTGCCGATGGCTGCAACCTCTTCTTCCGTCAAACATCACATAACATACATTTGCGGAAGTATGTGAGCGCTCGATCCGTGAGTAGCTGCCTGCTTCGACCCAGGCGTACGTCCTGCCGGCCAGGGACAATGGTCCTATGAGCATCGCGCCCGCACGCGCGTAGGCTGCCCACATGCATCACACACTCTGGTCACTGGCCATCGCGGGACTTGGGCTCGGCAGCTTGGCCATGGTCGGCGGCACTGCCATCGGCGGCGAACTCGGCCCGCTGGCGATCGGATATGGCCTCCTCGTGGCGCTGGCCGCCCTCTATCTGGTGGCCGGCCTGGCCATTCGTGAGCGGGTCTGGCAGCGCGTGTCGGCCCCGAGCATCGGACGGCCGCATGCTGACCATCTGGCAGGGCGGCGGGTCTTCTAGCCCACGCTTCGCCGCTGCCGCAACGCCTCGAAGCCGATGATGGCCGGTGCACGGTCTCGCCCGTAGCCGATCCTGACGCGCAGGTCCGCCTGCTCGACGAACGATCGCGTCACGCCACGTCGCTCACCGCCGATGAGCACGAACAGGCCACCGGTCAGGTCGGTATCGCTGAGCTCAGGCGCATCATCCGTTGCCACAGCGCACGCGATGCGCATCCCGAGGCGCTTGCAGGCCGCCGCTGCCTCCTCGGCTGACGCCGTGACAGCAGTTGGAATGAGCTCGCTGGCGCCTGCCGACGCGCGCGTCACCGTGCTTATCGCCGTCTCCCAGTTGCGGCGGACGACGAGAGCATCGACGCCGGCCGCATACAGGGCGCGCACGGCCTGTCCGAAGTTGAACGGATCCTCGATGCCATCGAGCATAACGATGAGGGGTCCCTCCCCCACCTCGGCCAGCACGGTGCCGACACTGCGTTCACGCCGCGGCCCGACCATGCCGATGACGCCGCCGTGCGAACGTCCGGACGCAAGTTCGTCGATCGTCTCGGCAGCAACCTGATCGATGGTCACGCCGCGCTCGCGGGCAAGCGCGCGCAAGCGTCCGAAACGTCGATCGCCGGGACGGCTGGCCCAGATGCGACGGACGGAGCGCACCCCTCCTTCCAGGGCGCCCTCTACTGAGACATGGCCCTCTACCACCATTGGCCACTGAGCGATCGGGTTCGCGCCTCGATCCGGCCCGTACGGGATGAGATCGCCATCACCCAGGTACGGCGCCTCGGCGGTCACCGGCGGCAGACCGATGTCGGCCCGTCGCGCCTCGAGCCTGGCGGCATCGGCGACCGGCAGCGGGAATTCTGGCTCACCGTCATCGGCCAGGATCACGATCGTGCCATATGTCTGGCGCTCGCCTGCAACGGCAGCGATCCGGTCGGTCAGGGTGGCCAGGTGGCGCGGATCGGCGTCCCCTGTTTCGACTGCTGCCGCAAGCAACGGAAGCCATGAGCGACGAACGTCGTTGGCGCGATCCGCGTGCTGCGCCAGCATCCAGGCCGAATCGGTGCCGTCCGCGCCGACCATTCGCAGGCCCGGCCACGCAGCCGACTCGTCCACGATGCCGGCAAAGCGGCCCACGTTCGCCTCGTTGACGGCAAGCAGCGTCTGCGCTTCCGGCGGTGCATCCTCCCAAGCGTCGAGCGCGACGATGAGGGGAGTCACCGGACCCTTTAACCGTCGCTCGAGCTCCTTGTCCAGCGCCGGCTCGGCAGCACAGCGCGCAAAGACTGCGTCAGCCGCAGCAAGCTCGCGGGCGGTCATGTCGAGCAGCTCCTCGCGGAGCCACGGCAACTGCGGCACGCGGACGCTCAGCGCGATGAGGCGCTGCGCCGCCGTGCGCTGCGTCCGGCGGCGGTCAGCTCGGCCGCGATCGATTCAGGGAGGTGCCCGCTGACGCGAACTCCGCGCTCCTCGTAGCGCTCTTCGACCTCGCCCGACGTTCGGGCACGGGCGACGAGCTCGCCGCGCTCGTACGGAACGACAGCGTCGACCGCGACCATCTTGCCGCGCAGTGCATCAGCGATTCGTTCGCGCAATATGTCGAGGCCAGCCCCCGTCACCGCACTGACGAAGACAGCACGGTCGGTAGAGGGAGCGGCGCCGGTGTCAGCCGCCAGCAGGTCGATCTTGTTGAAGACGGTGATGCGCGGTGTGTCACCGGCGCCGAGCTCGTCGAGGACGGTCTGCACCGCCGCCTGCTGGCCGACGAAATCGGGATCGGCGGCATCAACGATCTCGAGCAGCAGATCGGCGCGCATGACCTCTTCGAGCGTCGCGCGGAAAGCGTCGACCAGATCGTGGGGCAGCTTGTTGATGAAGCCGACCGTATCGGTGATAACGACCTGCTGGCCGCTCGGCAGCGACACCTGGCGGCTGGTCGGATCGAGCGTGGCGAAAAGCATGTCGGCGGCATACAGGTCCGCATCGGCGAGGGCATTGAGAACCGTGCTCTTGCCGGCATTGGTGTAGCCGACCAGTGCCACGCTGGCAACGTCGTTGCGGTCCCGATTCCGAGCGGCCGTAGCGCGATGCTTCTGGACGTCGGCAAGGTCTGCCTTCACCTTCTT
>JBBJNX010000337.1:0-3086 GCA_037721115.1 Candidatus Limnocylindria bacterium | reverse complement strand
CACATCGGCCACGGCGACCAGAGGAATGGCGATGATGCCGCCCACGATTCCGGCGAGAGACGTACCCGCGACGACGCCCAGGAGCACGGCGATGGCGGAGAGGTTGACGACCTTGCCCTGGATGTATGGCGTGATCACCGAGCCCTCGAGCTGCTGGAGGATGACGATCCAGGCGAGCATGAGCAGGGCGGTGATCGGCGAGACGGTGAGAGCGACAAGGACGATCGGGCCACCCGCGATGAAGGCCCCGGCCAGCGGAATGGCGGCCGTGATGAAGCTCAAAGCACCCAACGGCACGGCGAACGGCACGCCAAGCACCAGCATCCCAATCGCCGATCCGGTACCGATGATCGCCATGACAACCAGCTGACCACGAACATAGGCGCCCAGCTTCAGGAGTGCGTTCCGCGAAACACCCATCACCGCATCTTGGTCCGGCTCCTGCACGAACTCCATCGTCCATCCGCGTACCCGGTCGCGCTCGATGAGCATCAGCGCCGAGAGAAAGATGACGACCAGGGCGTTCGTGAGGATCGAGGCCAGCGTCAGCGGGACGCTCACCAGCGAGCCGAGGGCCGGCAGTGAATCCTGCGCGCCGGAGGTCAGCGTATCGACGATCTCATCGCCGGTGCCCGCGCCGCCAACACCATCGATGAGCGAGATGGCGCCGGCACGCAGCTCGCCGGCGATGCGGGGCAGGTCATCGGCGAAGTCGACCGCCTGGCGAATGAGCGGCGGAAAGATCAGGAACAGCACCAGGCCGAATACGCCGATCAGGAGTGCATACGAGATCAGGACCGCCAGGATGCGAGGCAGGAACCGTTCGAAGAGGCGGACCAGGCCGTAGAGACCCGCGGCGAGCAGGACCGCAAGGAAGACGAGGATCAGGAGCAGCCGCAGCTGGTAGAGAAGATATGCGGCAAGCACGACGCCGAGGACGACCAGGCTGGCCCGGAACGTGATGCCGGCGACGCCGCGCGGCTCGGGAGCTTCCGACATCGGCACGGGTGCTGGCGCGGGTGGTGACGCGGCCATGAGCCTACCGACTGTCGCGTGCCAGAGGGCGGCGGGCAGTCGTGACAGCCTGAAGAGGAGGTCCTTGATCATCGGCCGCCTATTGTGCCCGTTCTGGGTGTGGCAGAGTAGCCCGGCATGCTCACCGTGTCACGCCTCTCGATTGCTCACGTCCGTGGACTCCGCCTCCATCATCCCGCCGAGGTCCGTCTGGGCCGTCACGGCGTCGCGGATGACCGCCGCTTCCTGCTCCTCACCGCGGACGGGCACGTCTTCGACGGGACCAAGCTGGGCACCCTGGTCCAGGTCCAGTCCGAGTTTTCGCGGAACGACTCCGAACACCTGGCCCTCACATTTCCCGATGGGAGGGTGGTCGCCGCTGATGTCGCGCTCGCTGCACCGATGACGGTCACCGCCTACGGGCGCAACTTCACGGCCCGGCCGGTCATCGGGCCGTGGGCCGACGCCATATCCGCCTTCGCCGGAACGGACCTGACGCTCATTCGCGTTGAGCGCCTGGACGGAGCCATGGACCGCCACCCAGTCTCGATCGTGTCGGACGCAGCGGTCCAGGAGTTGGCGCGCCATCTGGATCCCGTGCGTCCGGTGGACGCGCGCCGCTTCCGCATGCTGCTAGAGGTTGCCGGAGCGTCACCGCACGAGGAGGACGAGTGGCTCGACCGGGACGTGCGCATCGGCGAGGCAGTCGTTCGCGTCGATGAGCTTGATGCTCGCTGCGTGATCACGACGCAGGACCCCGATACCGGCCTGCGCGACATCCCGACCCTGCATGCCATCAAGGCGTATCGCGGGCTGCGAGATGGACAGCACCTGGACTTCGGCGTCTACGCCAGCGTCATGGAGCCGGGAATGATTCGAGTCGGCGATTCGGTCACTCTGATGTAGCTTCCTCGGAATATATATGTATATACTCCGCGGACCGCCGGCATCTATTCCCGACGAGTGACCCCGTACACCTGGGCGCGCGGCAAACGGGCGGCTTCATCTTCGGCACGCACTCGTTCCTGCGCCGGCAACAACGCCGTCGGAGTGTCGGCCGGTGAGCCACCCTCGCGAGCGATGAGCCAGCGAAGGCCGATCGAAGTCAACGTCGCTCCCCCGGCGGCTCCGGGCTCGATGAATGGCGCGACGACCATGCGGCGTCGAGCGAGGCCCTCCACGGCGAGCTGCACCCGATCGGACTCGACGCCCAACTCCTCCGCCAATGGGGCGAGGTCGACCGTCTGGTTCGGGAACCGACGCAGCGCACGGAGAATCACGGCATCCAGTTGGGCGCCATCGATCGGCGCATCCGCGGCGGATGGCACGGTGGCAAGCGCAGCAGCATCGGCGGCTGCTGGCTGAACCGTCGAATCCGGGTCGCCGGGCTCGACCGGTTTCCTGTTCTCCACGCGCTTCATGATCACGGGCGACAGGATAGCAAGGGTCGCGGCGTAAACTCCGGTGTCGTGACCGAGTTCGACCCGTACGCCGTTCTGGGCGTTGCCCGCGATGCAACGCGCGAGGAGATCGCGCGCGCCTATCGGCGCCTGGCCAAGCAACACCACCCTGACGTTGCGGCTCCGCCCAGCCCCGTCATGCCCCTCATCAACGATGCATGGCGCGTGCTCTCTGATCCGATGCGCCGCGCCCGCTGGGACAGAGACCACACCGTCGTGACACCCCCGCATTTGGGCCCGTCGGGTGGTGAGCGGACTCAGCGTCCGACTTCGGCGCGTCCAGGGCCTCCATCGCGCATGGACTCAGGCTGGGTCGCCATCGGGACGGTGGCGGCCGTCACGCTGCTCCTCGCCGTGGCCATGATCGGCGTATCCGTCGCGTCCCAGGCGCCAGACGACCGACTTCGATTCACGGGCGACGTCCTCGAATTCGCCTATCCATCCGACTGGTCCTTGTTCCCCGGGGACGGTGATTCACCGAACCATCGGGTGGTGGCGCACGTCGTCACGTTCGGCATCGAGCCGGCGCAGCAGTGCACGAGCTTCGCCGATGCGTGCGACCTGACAGGCGAGACGATCCCGGCCGAAGAGGCATCCATCGTGATCACCGAG
>JBBJNX010000336.1:0-3086 GCA_037721115.1 Candidatus Limnocylindria bacterium | reverse complement strand
ACCCGATACGGATCGACGACGGCGACGAACGCGCGCGAGGCAGCCGATTGGTCGACCGGCCGCGTCATTCGGACGAACCTGCGAGCGGTCGTCGGCCGTGCCTACCCGCGGGTGATCGGCCTCACCCGCGAGCCGTCGTGGCTGTTCTTCGAGATCTTCCTGCCGTTCCTTGCGGTCAGCGCATTCGTCTTCGTCTACCGGGCGCTCGAGGCGCCGGAAGCATTCATCGGCTTCGTGGTCCTTGGTGGCGCCATGACCTCGTTCTGGCTCAACGTCGTCTGGATGATGGCGGCGCAGTTCTACTGGGAAAAGGACCAGGGCAACCTGGAGCTCTACTTCACGGCGCCGATGCACCTGATGAGCGTCCTGGCCGGCATGGCCATCGGCGGGCTGGTCATGACGAGCTCGCGAGCGCTGGCCGTCATCGGCATCGGGTCATTGCTCTACGGTGTGACCTATGACATCCAGCAGCCATTCCTGCTGGCAGGCGTCTTTCTGCTGACCATGATTCCGCTGTACGGCATGGGGATGCTCTTCGCGTCCCTGTTCCTGCTCTGGGGCCGCGAGGCCTTCCACCTCGCCCAGCTTCTTCAGGAGCCGATCTATTTCCTGGGCGGCGTGAACTTTCCACTGCGCGCCATCGGTCCCATTGCCGGTGTGGTCATGGCCACGCTCCCGCTCGGGGTCGGACTCGACGCGATGCGTCAGCTGGCGTTCGCCGGCAGCGGAGTAGAAGGCGTTCTGCCGGTCGGACCCGAGATCCTCATTCTCATCGCGATGGGCGTCGTGTTTCTCGTCTCGGCGCGACTCGCACTCGGATACCTCGAATTTCTCGCCAGGCGCGAAGGCCGGCTGACACTGCGATGGCAGTAACCGATCGGACCGCCCCGGTCCGCGGCTTGACCCTGGGTGACGCGTGGCGCAGCTTCCGCACCGCCATCGGCCTGGGCTGGGCGATCGAGTCGAACTGGTCCGATCCGTTCCTCTTCGCGATCTACACCATGGCCAAGCCGCTCGCCGCGGCCGGCATCCTGGTCGTCATGTTCCAGGTCATCACCCAGGGACAGAACACAGAGTTTCTCCAGTTCCTGATCGTGGGAAGCGCCCTCTGGAACGTCGTCTTCGGCGTGATGAGCGGGCTGGTGCAATCGATCCTCGAGGATCGAGAACGCTACCGGATGATCAAGTACGTCGTGGTCACTCCCACGTCGCTCTTCCCGTTCCTTCTGGGTCGATCGCTAGCGCGTGTGGTCGTGTCGTTCGTGGCGGTCATCCTGACGATGCTTGTGGGGATCGTGTTCCTGGACGTGCAGCTCCAACCGAACCTGCTGTACCTCATTCCGGCCACGGTCCTGGGCGTGATGGCCGTGATGGCTCTCGGCGTATTCATGGCCGGCTGGTGTCTCCAGCTCCGACAGGAGGCCTGGTCCTACCCGGAGGCCATCGCCGGCGCGCTGTACCTGATCTCCGGCGCGATCTTTCCGATCGACATTCTGCCCGCCTTCCTTCACCCGATCGCCTACGCCTCCCCGACCACGTGGTGGCTCGAGGCGTCGCGCCGCGGTCTGCTGGGGCACGGCTCTCCGGGAACGCTCGGCGACCTCTCGGATGGAACGGTGATGCTGCTGCTGGCCGTGTCGACCGCGATCGCGATTCCGGTCGCGCTGGCCGCCTTCGCCTGGTTCATGCAGCGCGCCCGACAGGCCGGGCTGCTCGACATGACCACGGGGAGCTGACGGAACGCCTAACGCACGAGCTCGTCGTAGTCGGTGACCACGAGGGTGCTTCGACAGCGCTCGACGCGCTCCGGGACGCAGGCCGCGGCCGCCTCATCATCGAAGTGCCCCTCGAATACGAGCTGCTGGATGCGCAGGTTCGGCCCGGCAGGATCGGCCCGAGAAGGGAACGCCTTGCCGAGCGGTGCGGCAAGCCGCACGCCATCACGGATCAGCTCGTCCTGGCTCACATCATCGGCCGGCTGCTGCGGCAGAAGGACACGCAGCGGGCAGTCGCGCTGAAGCCAGGCGACGGTCACATCGGCGCCCCCGTCGTCACCCGTGCAGTCGGCATCCAGCTCGGCATACCAGCCGGTGACGAAGACCTCGTCGCCCCCCCACTCGCCGGCCAGCGCTTCCTCCACGGTGAGCGGATCCACCTCTGGCCGCGTCCCTCCCAGTGACCCGACGACGAGCATGAAGAAGACGAACGCGCCGAGCGCCGCAACGACCCCTGCGCCGATCCGGGCCTCGCGAGTCATGATCCGAGCGATTCCCACCGGTCGCGCAGGAAACCCATCCCCCGTCTCCACAGCTCCACCCGGGCGAGGTCGTTCAGCCAGGTCGAGGCACCCGACGGGTGCGGCAGACACAGGACCGATGCGCCTGGCGCAGCCTCCCAGGTGAGGTCGCGACCAACCAGCTCATCCAGCTTCACGCGCGGGCCAAACGCGAATCGATGCGCGATACCGCCGACCAGCAGCACGAGCGCGGGCTGGACGAGACGCAGCTCCTCGCGCAAAAATGGCGTCCAACGCGCGATCTCGGCACGCGACGGCGGAAGGTCCACCGATGATCCTGAGGCGCGTCCCGGATAGCACTTTGCGATGCTGGTCACGTACCAGCGCTCACGGAAGTCCTCGATCGTGATACCGGCGGCAGCCAACCAGCCACAGAGGCGCTTCCCCGCATCCCAGGCGAACGGGAGCCCGGTCTCGATCTCCCGCCAGCCCGGTGCCTGGCCGATGAGCATCGCTCGCTCCCGGCCGTCGCCCGAAAGCACTGGGACCGCTCCGCTACCGCACGCAGGCATCGTGTCCTGAAGCACGCGCAGCTCGGTTCCGGAGGCCGCGCGGCGGGGCGTCGGGGTGGGCCAGTCACCGATATGCCGGAGCCGCCTCGGCTCCACGGTCGCAAGCTCGATCACGCGGAGGGGCGGAGGGCCTCGGCCGCCCGGAGGTCATCGGCAATCGCGAGGCGCAACATGCGGCGCACGCCCTCCTGGTACGGACCGGCAGCGCTGAGCGCATCGGTCAGGGCGTCCCGCGCCGCGTAGAGGGTGCCCGGGACGTGGGGGGCGTCGGACTCGTA
>JBBJNX010000335.1:0-3089 GCA_037721115.1 Candidatus Limnocylindria bacterium | reverse complement strand
GGAACGGCACACCGACCTCGGGCTGCCAGCGCGGCGCGCGACGATAGAAGAAAGCGGCGAGACCGCCTGCGAGCAGCAGCGCGGCAACAAGCCACGCCCACGAGATCGTTCCTGGGGACTCGCCACTGATCACCTGGATCGGCCCCAGATCGGGCACCGAGGCAGCGCCGGACGCCTCCACCGAAGGGGATCCAGGTGTACGTACCGGGTGGCGTGGTGAGGAAGCGCTCCGGTCGGAAGGCGTGCGGCTCGGGATAGAGGTCCGCGCGGCGGTGCACGAGATAGATGCAGGGCGCGACCGTGATCCCGGCCGGTAGGTGGTAGCCGCCGATCTCCATCGGCTCGCGAAGCCTCCGCACGACGATCGGCAGCACCGGGCGCAGTCGCAGCGTCTCCTTCACCGTGGCGTCGAGGTAGGCGTCCTCGCCGGCGGCAGCCTCGTCGCGAAGCCGCTGCCAGGCGGCTGGATGGCGCAGACGGCGCTCGGGCGCCCTGGCCCGGGTGGTAGGGGTGGTCTCGGGACCCGCGACGCGCAGCGACAGCAGCTCGTCGCGAAGCTCCTGGTCGCTCATCGGCGTGCCGTCATCGTGGCTCGCCTGCACGAGCAGGGACAGGATGTCGTCGCGCTCGGCCACGCCTGGGTCCGAGCGCCGCCGATGGATCTCGTCGAAGAGCAGCTCATCCACGGGGGCGATGACCCGGCGGAAGACGCCGAGCTGCTCGACGCGCTTCGGTCCCAGCATCGCCATGGCGGCGAAGGCGGTCGGGCGCCGCATGGTCGAATCGAGCATGGTGCTCAGCAGACGCCGGAGCCGATCGAGGCGGTCGGCTTCGCGGATCCCGAACACCGCACGCAGGATGATCTCGAGCGTCAGCCCCTGCATGCGCGGCATGAGCGCGAGAGCCTCGCCCACGGGCCATCCCGCGACTTCGTCCTCGGCGATCCGGGTCATCAGGTCCCCGTATCGCTTCATTCGCTCGCCGTGGAGGGGCGGTAGCAGCAGCTTGCGCTGTGCGAGGTGCGGAGCATCGTCGAGCAGCAGCACCGAGTGACGGCCGAGGAGGGGACGCAGCACGGCGTTCGCCTCGCCTGCGTGCAACAGCCGGGGATCACCCGTGAAGACCTGACGGACCGCGTCGGGATCGGCAAGCATCACCCAGGTGCCCTCGTTGGCGATTCTCATCCTGAACGTGTCGCCGTACCGTGCGCGGCAACGCTCCATGAACGGACCCGGGCGGGTGACCCAGGCGGCGGTCTGCACTGGACGGGGTAGACGAGGTCCGGGCGGGACCCGGGTCTCGGGCATACCGGACGGTATGCCACTCAGCCGTCGAGTCGTCAAGTCGGCGAGGCGGCGTGGCGGCGTATCCATTCGTGCATCGCCACCGCCGAGGCCGCTGCCGCGTTGATCGATCGCGTGGACCCGAACTGGCGGATCGCGAGGAGGTCGACGCTCAGTTCGCGGGCGGCGGGCGACAGTCCTGGACCTTCCTGGCCGAAGAGCATCACGCAGCGCTCGGGCAGCGGATATTCATCGATCGAGAGGGCGCCTGGCAGGTTGTCCACTCCCAACACCGGAAGATCGGCGTTCGCGGCCCAGGCGGCGAGCTCTGAGAGCCCCGGATGGTGCAGGACGCGTTGGTAGCGATCGGTGACCATCGCCCCGCGGCGGTTCCAGCGTCGAAGGCCCACGATGTGCACGGTCTCGGCCAGGAACGCGTTGGCGTTGCGCACCACGGAGCCGATGTTCGAGTCGTGCTCCCAGTTCTCGACCGCGACGTGAAAGGGATGGCGGCGGGCGTCGAGGTCGGACACGATGGCCTCATGGCGCCAGTAGCGATAGCGATCCACGACGTTGCGCGAATCGCCTCCCGCGAGCAGCTCGGGATCGAGCCGAGCGTCCTGCGGCCAGGGCTCGGGATGCGGGCCGACGCCGCGCTGGGAACCGCTCACCACCGCGCCACGTGACGCTCCATCACGCCCCACCCGTCTCGAAGCCGCCCGGCGCCCGGCAGCGTGCCGGCGAAGCCTCCGAAGGGCCGCTCATAGCGCGAGGACACGAGGCCGAGGTGCTCGAGGGAAGACCTCTCCGCCTGCGCAGGCCCACTTCCGTGAAGCTCACGGGTCGCGAGAAGTGGGCACTGCGCTGACTGAGCTCTGAACGCTCACCGTCCCACACCGCCCACCAGGAGATCCGGCCCGGCCCGACCTGTGCACTCGCCGCGCACAGCATGACCTCAGGAGCGAAGCAGCCGACCCAGCGCCAGCGCTTGAGCGGACGGCCACCTCGCTGGAGCGGCATGGGCTCGCCGGGCAGCGGGAAGCCGAACCGCGGCCTTTCACCCGTGCGGCCACGCCAGGGGATGGCGTGGGCGCCGGCCATCAGACGGACGTTATCCTCCGGCGATGGAGAGGAGCATGACCAAGGCGGCACCGGCAGCCCGGTCCCCGGTGGTGGACAAGCGGCGCATCATCCTCGACGCCGCCGTCCGCATCTTCGCGCGCCAGGGCTTTCACGCATGCCGGGTGTCGGACATCGCCGACGAGGCAGGCGTCGCCTACGGCCTCGTCTATCACTACTTTGGCTCCAAGGACGAGGTTCTCGACACCCTGTTCCTAGAGCGCTGGGGCGTGATGCTCGAAGCCATAGCGGAGATCGACCGCCGCCCCATCCCCGCCCGCGAGAAACTCCACGGGATCGCGTCGTTCATCGTGGACTCCTACCGCCACGATCCCGAGTTGATGAAGGTGATCATCGTCGAGGTCACGCGCGCGGCCAACTCCTTCGGCCAGACCCACCTGCATCTGATCCGCGAGGCATACACCCGCATCGCGGCCATCGTCGCCAAGGCGCAGGCGTCGGGCGAGTTTCGCAGCGAGGTGACCGCGGAGTTCGCGGCGATGGCGTTCTACGGCGCCATCGAGCAGGTGCTGACGGGCTGGATCTTCGGGCTGCTCTCCGAGGATGCGCACGACTACGACGAGGCGAAGGCCTTCGTGGTGGAGACCATCTGCACCGGCCTCGACTCCCCGCCGCACGAGCGTGGGTCCGGCACATCTGCTTGACTGCCGCCCGATGACGGACAAC
>JBBJNX010000334.1:0-3108 GCA_037721115.1 Candidatus Limnocylindria bacterium | reverse complement strand
TGGCGGATGACGAACGCCGCTGCATCGATGCCAATCACGCCGCCTGCTCGCTCCTAGGGCTCTGCCGCGATGAGGTGCTGACGCGGCGGCTCGACGACTTCGTGCCCGAGGAGGCTCGACCGTCGCTTGATCTTGCCTGGCGCGACTTCCTCGGCACGGGGAGCCAGAGCGGAGAGCTCGAGCTCGTGATCTCCGGAGGGTCGCGGCGATCGGTGGAGGTTCGCGCCACGGCGAGCGTGCTTCCCGGGTGTCACCTGTCGGTGCTGCGGGATGTGACCGGCCGCACGAGCGCAGAAGAAGCTCTCGGAAGGCTAGGGGCGTTCGACTTCCTCGCCGGAGTCTTCGAGCTGATCGACGAAGGCCTGTACGTCATCGACGAGCGACGGTGCTTCAGCTTCGTCAACCCTGCGGCCGCCAGGCTCCTCGGCTACGGCTCGGTTGACGAGTTGCTGGGGTTGCCCGTCCACGAGACGATCCAGCACAAGCACCCCGACGGCTCCAGGTTCCCGGCGCAGGAGTGCCGGCACCTCGGGGTGCTGGAGACCGGCCAGCCGATCCGAGGGGAGGACTACTTCGTGGGCAAGGACGGACTGACGTTCCCGGTCGCCTTCTCGACCGCGCCGATTCCCCTTGCCGGCGGGAGCGGCGCGGTCGTGACCTTCCACGACATCACCGAGCGCAATCAAGCCGAGCGCGAGCGTGAGCGCGAGCGCGAGCTGCTGAGCACCGTGCTCGAGAGCCTCGACACGGGGGTCGTGGCGTGCGGTGCAGAGGGAGCGCTGACGCTCTTCAATCGCGCCACGCGGGAGATGCACGGCATACCGGAGGAAGGGCTGTTGCCCGCGGAGTGGGCCGGTCACTACGACCTGTTCCTGAGGGACGGGCGCACCCCCATGAGGATGGACGAGATCCCCTTGTTGCGTGCGCTCCGAGGCGAGCTGGTACGCGACGCCGAGCTGGTGATCGCCCCCAAAGGTCAGCTACCGCGCAGCGTGCTGTGCAGCGGCCGGGCGATGTACGACAGCGACGGTCGCACGCTCGGTGCGGTGGTCGCGATGCACGACGTGACCGAGCGCCGGCACGTCGAGGAACAGCTCGCCTACCAGGCGCTGCACGATCCGCTGACCGGCCTGGCCAATCGCCAGCTGCTGCTTGATCGCTTGGAGCAGAGTCTGATGCGCCGATCGCGCCGCGGAGGAGTGGCGGGCGTGCTGATCCTCGACCTCGATGACTTCAAGACGATCAACGACGCACACGGCCACGACATCGGCGACGCGGTGCTGGTTGCGGTGGGAAATCGGATACACGAAGCGCTGCGCAACGTGGGCACGACCGCTCAGACCACCACGAACGACACCTGGTCCCCGACCCCCCACACGGTCGGCCGTCTCGGAGGGGATGAGTTCGTGGTCGTGTTGGAGGACTTGACGGACCCGGCCGACGGGGCTGTCGCGGCAGAGCGCATCCTTGCGGCGTTGGAAGCACCACTGGTGCTCGGCCCCGACGAGATATGGCTTGCTGCCAGCATCGGCATCACCCTCGCCGGTACCGGCCCCGGGGCAAACCGCAGCCCGGGAGAGGTGCTGCGCGACGGCAACACGGCGATGTATGCGGCCAAGCGCGCGGGCAAGGGGCGCTACCAGATGTTCGAGGCCGAGATGCAACACGCGATCATCGCGCACACCGAGCTGATTCGGGAGCTGCGCGCCGCCGTGTCCGACGCGCAGCTGCAACTCCTCTTCCAGCCCCAGGTCGACGTGGCTTCCGGCCGCGTGACAGGCGTCGAGGCGCTCGTGCGGTGGCAGCAGCCCAGGCACGGCCTGCTCACACCGGACCGATTCATCTCTGCGGCCGAGGCCAGCGGCATGATCACCGCCGTCGACAACTGGGTCATGCGTGCGGCGTGCACCCAGTTGCGCGAGTGGGATCTCGCCGGCCTCCCCGCCTTGGAGATGGCCGTGAACGTCTCGACGGGGCGGCTCATCTCCGGACACCTTGCGGGCGACGTGGCAGCCGTCCTGCACGACACGCAGATCCCGCCCGAGCGGTTGGAGATCGAGCTCACCGAGTCCGTGGCCGTCGAACACGGCGACGATGCCGTGGCGATGCTCACGAGCATCCGAGCTCTCGGTGTGCGCGTCGCGATCGACGACTTCGGGATGGGCCACTCCTCGCTCAACCGCCTGCAGACCTTCCCGGTCGACCGCCTCAAGATCGACCGTTCGTTCATCTCCCCGCTCACAAGCCACGGAGCACGTGGATCGATCGCCGACGCGATGATCGCGATCGGCCACAGCCTCGGCCTCGAGGTCATCGCCGAAGGCGTCGAGACTCGCGTGCACCTCCAGGCTCTGCGCGCTCTCGGGTGCCGGTCTGCGCAGGGAGACCTGTTCAGCAAGCCGGTGTCCGCCGACACCATCGCCGGTCTGGCGCGCGTCGGCTTGCCAGTCTGAGCCGGCTCCGCCCCCGTTGGTCGCTGCCCTGATGGCGCATCGTCCTCAGCGTCGTGCTGCTCGACATCGGCGGTCAACCTGGCTGAAGCTCCGCGAGCCCGACGGTCACGCATCCCTGCTGGGCTGCTGCTAGATCGATGCCCGATCGTGCGCCGCGGCCGTCATAGCGATCCTCGGCGCTGCGGTCTGGTCTCGATTGTGGCCGGGGTCGGCGGGCTGGCGATCGTGCGAGCCCCCCATTGCTCCCCGAAAGACCTACTCCCAGAAGTCGGCGATGATCAGGGTCGGGACGCCGAAGGCGGTGGCCGGCTCGCGAACAGCCGCAGGCCCTGCGCGGCGAACGGCTTTCGGGGGCCAACAGGCAGGCGATGTCGAGCGAGGCGGCTGTTCGGGAGCATGCCCCGAGTCTGCGAGGACGGACCCTCCGCCGCATCGGGACCTCCCGCATCTCTCCGCCGGATCACTACGGACGGACCCCCTGCGCGTACGGCGAGCGAGCCTCGGTGCGCTCGCACACGGAACTCGAACGGGTCGACTCCCGCGCCGCTCGTCTTGCCAATTGGCGTGAGTGAGGCAGGCGTAAGGTAGGGTCACGTCACGACGGGCGGCGCGCCAAGACCGACGGGACGACCAATTGAGGACCGACGGGACGACC
>JBBJNX010000333.1:0-3119 GCA_037721115.1 Candidatus Limnocylindria bacterium | reverse complement strand
GCCAGCAGCTCGGCGCTGGTCGGCGAGCCGCCCGTCGGGAGGAATACGCCGTAGCTGGTGTTGAAGAAGAGATACGACCCTGGAATGGGCGCGAACAGTTGGACGATGAAGGTCCGGACGGCGCCGCCTAGGCTTCCTCCGACCTCGTAGCCCGGTACGATTCCGGTGGACGTCGCACGCGCCAGTAGCGAAAGCGCGGAGAAGAGGACGGCGAGTGCGAGAAACGGCAGCGCGGCTCGCCACGCCGATCGCCCTCGCCGCTCGTAGAAAGCGACGCCGAGGTGGAGCGCAACAAGCGGGTACGCGCCTTCGTAGAGCAGGGGACAGGGCAGGAACAAGACGAAGGCCACGACCATCGCCCGGCCTTGACCCGATCGTAAGGCGTCCACCAAGCTGGCTAATGAGGCAAGGGTCAGGATCAAGACGATCTGAGTCGTGCCCCAGTAACCCAGCATCGGGTCGTGGTAGGAGCGAAACTGGATCGCGCCAGCAACCAGCACTACGACAAGCAGAGCGGCGGCGCTGGAGAGCCCGAGCCGACCTGCAAGCCGGTACAGAAGAGCGCCTGCGACCAGGGTCAGCGCGATGATGACGGCGTGCAGGAGCATCGGGTGGTCGCCCAGCGCCCATGCGAAGAACAGGCCTTGCGTGGTGGCCAGCGGGTTCGGCCGGCCGGATTGAAAGAAGGCGATGGACTGATCCCAGAGATCCTCGCCGATGCCCTTGTTACTCAGGCCGATGATGCCGGCCTCCTCTGACACCCAGGTGTCGTCGCCACGGATGGCGGCGTGCAACGCCGGCAGGAGAAAGAGAGCCAGGAGCACGAGACCGAGAACCGCTGGCCAAAGCGCTCTGATCGAAAACCGAGGGCTGCCGGCGGGCTCCGAGCCGGTGGACTCCTTGTTGTCGTTCTCCGGTTTCGCCGCGACGTTCACTGGCGCCACCCGGTCCGGTCCATAGCCCGCGGCGCCAAGCGGCCACGTACTGTGGCCGCGCCGTAGACGTAGAGTGCGATGAGGCAAGCGGGCACGTGGAAGAGCCACGCCGGATCGGGCTGGCGACGCCAGCCGCGCACCACATCGGCCATCAGGGGGACGACGAGTACGGTGGACGCCACGAAGCGCAGCAATCCGAGCTTGCGCTGCGCGGTCCACGGATAGCTCCGCTGGCCTTGGGAGGAGAAGAAGAAGAAGTCGTCCGCGCGGCGTCGCGTCTTCCGGACATAGCCCGCTACGTCCTCGCAGAAATCGTGCCGGATGGCAACGTCCACCCGAGCGACGATTCGGTGGCCCGCCGAGACGAGGTCGTGCACCTGATCAAGGTCGAAGTAATACTCTCCGAACGTCACCGACCCGAGCACGCTGCGGCGGATCATGAAGCCGTTCGCTCCGAACACTGGGACCGAATCGGGCTCAAGCTCGATGCGGTCCCAGCCGTCGCGGGATTCGCAGCGGTGCGGCAGGTCAGTCCAGCGTCCCGTCACCAGCGAATCCCGGCAGTAATTACCCACGTACAGGCTCACCGGGTCGGCAACGCCGCTCAGGGCGTGCCACCGGTTGATGACGCCACGGGCCCCGGCGTAGTCCCATCGCATCGGCTCGGCCCCCAGCACGTCAGCATCGGCGAAGGGTGCCGTCATCCGCCGCAGCCAGTCCGTGCCGGTGAGCACGTTGTCGGAGTCGAGCAGGAGGAGTAAGTCCCCGCAGGCGGCCCGCACGCCTACCGCCTTTCCGGCCTCGGCCGTCTTGAGCGGATTCTCGAGCACGCGGTCCACCCCACGCGAGCGGGCGATCGAGAGGGTCCTATCCGTCGAGCCGGCGTCGATGAGCAGCACTTCGAGCCCCTCGCGCGGCCAATCCTGCGTGAGCACCGCGTCGAGGCATTCGCCGAGGAGACGCTCGGCGTTGAGCGTGGGGATCACGACGCTGATGGTCGGCGGAGCGCTCATCTGATCGCCCGAAGGAAAGCAGCCGCGGTTCGATCCCAGCCGAGCTCGCGTGCCTGCGCCCAGGCTCTGTGACGGGCCGTCTCGTAGGCCTCAGGATCGTCGAGGAGCCCGATGGCGCGGGCGGCCAACGACGTCGGCGAACGGCCGGCGGCGATCAGCCGTGGGTCGGCGATCGAGTCCCGGACTCCAGGTGCGTCGTACCCCACGGACGGCGTGCCCATCGCGGCCGCCTCTGTGACCGTAAGCCCCCATCCCTCTCGATGGGAGGTAAAGAGGTGCACCGTGGCGCGTGCAAGCAGCGTCCGCCTGCGCGCGTCGTCGACACGGCCATGGAAGACGACGTTCCGCAAGCCTCGCTGCGCGACGATGTTCTCGAGCTGGACCCGGTAGCGAGGGTCGCCCGTGCCGACGATGTCGAGCTCGACCTCCGGCCTGTGAGCCTGGATGATCTCGAACGCGGCCAGGCCCTCCTCGACGAACTTGGCCGGCGTGAGCCGTCCGATCACGATGCACCGGGGCGGCCTCGGCTTCGGCTCGAGTCCCTCGACCGGAACCACGTCGGTCGCCATTGGAATTACGGAGATCCGCTCGCGAGGAATGCCCAAGGACGCGAGATCCGCACGCGATGACTCGGAGATGGTCATCGTGTCCGTCCGGCGGTAGAAGCGGAACTGGTACGGCTCCAGCACATAGCCGAGCGGTGCGACCAGCCGAAATAGCCCGCGCGTCTCCCGCCACCAGTACTCGCGTGCGAGCTGATGGATGAGCAGCCGGCGCTGAGCCTCCGGCACGTATAGGGGCGTGAGGAAAGGCAAGGTGTTGATCTGCTCCACGACCCGGTCGAATTCCCCAAGGCGTCGCCGCAGCCAACGCCAAGCTTCGAGGTGAACGGTCCATTGCCGGCCTCGACGCATGATCCGGACGCCGTCGATCGTCTCCTGTTCCGGCGCACCGGGATGCGCGGCAGTGAACGCAGTGACCACGTGGCCGTCGGCGACCATCCGCGTGAGTACGCGATGAGTCACGAGCTCGGCCCCGCCGGCCTGCGGATGGCCCATGTACCGCCAGGAGAGCATCAAGAGCCTCAACCCACAGACTCGTGCATCGCCGGAGGCTGTACCTCAATGGCGTGGGCATCCGTCCGCGCCCGTTCGACAGAGGCAAAGCGGCG
>JBBJNX010000332.1:0-3131 GCA_037721115.1 Candidatus Limnocylindria bacterium | reverse complement strand
GCCAGCGTCAGCCGCGCTCCAACCGGGCGGCCTCCGGGACAGGGCCAGCCTCCTCTGCCTCCCGCGGGCGACCGGAGACCATTGCGACCACGGCACCGATGATGATCGCGGTCGCAATGAGCGTCCGCGGCGTGATCGGCTCCGACAGGATGACGGCGCCCAGCGCCACAGCGACGATCGGGTTGACGTACGCATAGGTGCCCACGGTCGAGACCGGGACATTGGCGAGGAGCCACGTGTAGGCCGTGAACGCAATGATCGAGCCGAACACGGTGAGATATGCCACCGCCACGAGTGAGCGTATGGAGAAGGATTCGACATTCGTGCGCCCGATCTCCCCGAGCAGGCTGCCCGCCGCGAACAGCACGATCCCGCCTGCCAGCATCTCCATGCCGGTCCCGAGCAGCTGTGAGCTTGGGAGCGGCGCGCGGCGCGCGTACAGCGATCCGGCGGCCCACGAGATCGTGGCCCCGATGACGAGCCCGATGCCGAGCGGATCCAGGTCCTCGATTCCCTCGACCGGCGCGAGCAGGATGGCGACGCCCACGATCCCGGCGATCAGCCCGCCGATGACGAGCCCGCTCGGCCGGCGCCGGCTGAGGAGCGCATCGAACACCGCCAGCCAGATCGGCATCGTCGCCACCAGCACAGCCGCGATGCCCGATGGAATGAACAGCTCGGCGAGCACAACGGCCCCGTTGCCGCCGAGCAACAGGAGCGAGCCGATGATGAATGCAGAGCGCCAATGGATCGCGGTCGGACGCTCAGCCGGCTCCCTGCCCCGCCGAAAGCGTGCCTGCGCGGCGAGCGCGCCGAGCATCAAGAGGCCGGCCACTGCATAGCGAACACCGGCTGAGAGGAGCGGCGGCAGGGTCTCGATCATCACCGCAATGGCGAGGTAGGTGGAACCCCAAACCACGTAGACGATGAGTAGCGCGATCGCGACCGCGGCGGTCGACGGCCGCGGCGAATTCGCGAGGGTCACCGCTGCATTGTGACGCTAGCGAGGATCCTCCGGATCGGTCGGAAATTCCGGCTCCTGCGCGTCGGGCGGATCGTTGGCCACGCCCGCCTGGGAGCTCTCAGCTGCCAGGGACGTGAACCACGGCTTCGCCTCGTCTCGCCGCACGTCGTCGAAACCGGTGCCGGGGACGAGCCGCTCCTCGGCATCTACCCGGGCGCCCGGAGGCGCCGACTCCGGAGGCGTGTCGGTTCCGAGCGCGGCCGCATCGGCGCCCTCAAGGCCCCCCAGCCGATCGACCGGCGAACGCTTGTCTTCCATGGCGGCCCTCCGTGCACGATCGGGACCGGTTCGTCGTCGGGCGACGCAACGAAACCGCCGGATTCACACCTCGTGTGCGCGAGAGCGGTGAATGGAAGTGCGTGAACGGCCCCATCGGCTCCGTACATCCGTCTCTCGCGCCGATGGGTGTGAATCTGGGCCGGAGCGGCGCCCTCAGGCAGGGAGCGGGCGCTCCGAAGGACCGACGTAGCGAACATCGGGCCGAATGAGCACGTTGACGGCCACCTGCTCGAGGCAATGCGCGGTCCATCCGGCGTGGCGCGCCAGGGCGAACGTCGCGGGAAAGAGATTCGGAGGCAGCCCGACTCCCTGGAGCACAGCGGCCGCGTAATACTCGACGTTCGTCTTGATCGGATAATCGGGCTTGAACTCGGCCAGGACGCGCAGGGCGATCTCCTCGACCGCCACCGCCTTGTCCAGCCAGTCGGTCACCACCGCCTGGCTCTCCGCCACCGAGCGCAATGCCGCAGCACGAGGATCGTAGGCACGGTAGACGCGATGCCCAAAGCCCATCAGCCGCTCCCCACGTTCGAGGGTGGCGCGGATCCACGCCTCGGCCTGGTCAATCGAGCCCATCTCGTGGAGCTGATCCACGACCTCGGCCGGTGCCCCTCCGTGCCAGGGACCCTTGAGCGCTCCGATGGCGCCGACAACCGCGCTGGCGATATCCGAATGCGTCGAGACGATGACGCGCGCCGCGAACGTCGAGGCATTGAAGCCGTGCTCGGCACCGACGATGAAGTACGCATCCAGGGCGCGCGCGGCGGCGGGCTCCGGCCGTATGCCCCGCAGCTGGTAGAGAAATCCGTCGGCCAGGCCGAGCGACGCGTCGGGCTCGATCGGATCCAGGCCATCACGCAGGCGGGCGAACGCCGCGAGGGCGGACGGCGCCAACGAGGTCAGTGCCCGCGCCTGTTCGACGCTGGGCGGCCAGAGGCTGTCGGTCAGCGCCCCCCAGGCCGAGACCGCCGTCCGCAGCGCATCCATGGCGTTCACTGATCGTGGCAGCAGGCGCAGGACCGCGACGATCTCGTCCGGAAGCGCGGAGCAGGCGAGCTGCGCGTCGGCGCGCCAATCGCCGGTCCACAGGAGCTCGGCGACCTGTGCGTACGAGCCACGCTGGACGAGCTCGCCGATCGGATACCCCCGGTACTGGAGCCGACCGTTCTCCCCATCGACGTTGGCCAGCGCGGTTTCGCCGGCGAGGACGCCTTTCAGTCCCGGCGAGAACGTGCGTTCGGTGTCAGTCATGTCCCGGCAAGTCTAGCCGTGGGTCAGCGTAACGTTGCGCGGCCAGCGAGCGTCAAAGGCTTCGCCAACTGGTCCATACGGAGATACCACCACCATGCGCATCCATCCAGTCGCTGGCTTCGTGATCGGCATTCTCACGATCACCGGCTGCGCCAGCGACGTCGCCAGCCCAGTGAGCAGCCAAGCGTCATCGCCCGAGCGCTCAACGGAATCAGCGAACCCATCGACCGGGCCAGGCACATCCACGGCTCCGAGCGTGGATGCGGTCCCATCGGACCAGCTCGCGGCCTTCAGCTGCGACCTGCCGGTGGTTACCGATGCGACCACGGCATTGGCCAACATCACCGATGTGCGAGTCGGAACGCACGCCGATCACGACCGCGTCGTCTTCGAATTTGCCGATGGTCTGCCGGAGGTCACGCTGGACCGCGCGACACCACCATTCACCCACGACGCGTCCGGCATGCTGATCGAAGTGGATGGGTCCAGCTTCCTCCGCCTGACCATGCGCGGCGGAACGAAACAGGCGGTCGACGGCACGAGCAGCTACCCAGGTCCAACGGACCTTGACCCTGCC
>JBBJNX010000331.1:0-3152 GCA_037721115.1 Candidatus Limnocylindria bacterium | reverse complement strand
GGACGGGGGCAACGCCTCACCGCGCGCGTTCTCCTGGTCGGCGGGGGCGCCCTCATCGCGTGCCTCCGGGCTCTTCTGGTCTGTCAACGGGGATGCCGCCACGTCGCCGTCCGAACCAAATGACTCAGCGCCCGCATCGAGCGTGGCCGGCTCCTCACTCGCCGCGGATGCTGCCGGCTCTGCGAACTCCTGGATGGCGGCGGAGTCCCCACCGCCTTCGGCCCCACCCGAGGCCATCTCATCGAGCACCGGAGCGGCCGTGCCAACCGTCCCGACGAGCGCAAGCGCCGCGCCGGCCGCGAGCACCGGCGCAAAGAAGCGCCGTGCCCAACCGCCCAGCCGGTCCACCCCACGGTCGGCCTCGACTGGCGGGAGCAGCTGAAGCGGGCGGGATGGACGCACATCGGGCAGGTCACCCAGGGCCACCCGTAGCACACCCAGCTCGTTCACGAGCCGGGTGCATCGGTCGCATGAGGACGCGTGCGCCGTCAACCCGATGTCGGCGGTCGCATCGACGTCGTCGGAGGCAAGGGCAGACAGGCGCTCGTCGTCCGGGTGATTCTGGTTCAGCATGCCATGGGTCCAGACGTCCTCATCCGCTGAAGAGTTCCCTGTGGTCGGCCAGCAGCTCACGCAGGCGAAGCCGGCCGCGGTGTATACGCGATTTGACCGTCCCGAGCGCAGACTGCGTCATCGAGGCGACCTCGTTGTAGTCCATGCCATAGACGTCGCACAGGACCACGGCGGTGCGCTGGTCCTCCGGAAGGCGCCGCAGCGCGACCTCGAGATGCCGATACAGCTCGCTCTTCGTCGCCTCCGCGAGCGGGTTGACGGCTCCGAGATCCGGCAGCTCGGGCCCGCCCTCGTCCGGGTCCGGGAGTGGGCTGGATGGTCGCCGCTGCGCGCGACGCAGGATGTCATAGCTCGCATTGGCGGTGATGCGCAGTAACCAGGAGCGAAAGATGCCGCCGCGATACGAGTCGATCGCCTTGTAGGCGTGAATGAATGCGTCCTGCGTCGCATCGGCCGCCTGATCGGGGTCACGGAGGAGGCGCCAGGCCAGACCGTAGCAGGCACTCTGGTAATGCTCCATGAGCTGCGCGAATGCGGTTCGTTCCCCTGAGGCCGCCCGCGCGATCACGGCCGCCTCGTCCGGAAGCGGCTGGGTGCGATGCGCGGGCGTCTTCTCGGGAGCATCGGCCATCTGCTTCCTATAATGACCACTCCCCGCGCCGGAGTGGCGGAATCGGCAGACGCGTCGGTCTCAAACACCGATGAGTGCAAGCTCGTGTGGGTTCAAGTCCCACCTCCGGCACCACACAATTGAGCCTCCCCACCGAAAGGGCTACCCGCAACGAGCCGCCGTAGTCGACCTCTTCCATATCGAACTCGACAACCCGCCCAACGGTCGCGTCCAGCCGCGGAGTATATATGTATATAAACTCGGAGCCCGACGATCGCCGCGCCACAACCCACGTGTGCCGATGAATTACGAGGCGGTTGCGGCGCGAGGCACTAGAGGATGGGGCCGCTCTCGTCATCATCGCTCGGACTGCTGCAGCCCAGATCCAACGGCCAATCGATAAACAAGTCTCCGTCGTTATCCACGCCATCCGCGCACTGCGGTGTGGGAGTCGGTTCTGGAGTCGGCGGCTGTGTCGGTTCTGGAGTCGGCGGCTGTGTCGGTTCTGGAGTCGGCGGCTGTGTCGGCGGCTGTGTTGGTTCAGGCGTCGGCGGCTGTGTCGGCTCTGGAGTCGGGTCAGGCGTCGGCTGCGGGGTCGGGTCAGGCGTGGGCTGCGGGGTAGGCGGCCGTGTCGGCTCAGGCGTCGGCTGCGGGGTAGGCGCCGGGGTCGGCGAGGGCGATGGCGTCAGTGGTGGGGTGGATGTCGGGGTCGGTGCCGGCGTTGGCGGCGGGATCGGTGGTCCGTCGAACGGAGCCTCGGTGTCATCGAAGGAGTCCAGGCACGACGGATCGAACTCGTCGATGTAGCCGTCGCTATCGTTGTCGAATCCGTCGGCGCACTCGAATCCGGTCGAGGGAGGCTGATTGAACGGTGACTCCGTATTATCGGACGAGCTGGTGCAGGCTGGGTCGTCCACGTCGACGTAGCGGTCGGCATCGTTGTCGAAGCCGTCGGCGCACTGCACTGCTGTCGAAGGCGGCGGCGCGCTGAAAGGGCCCTCGCTGTCATCAAATGGGCTCGAACAGGACGGATCGTTCCGGTCCAGATAGCCATCGGCGTCGTTGTCGAAGCCGTCTGAGCACTGGGGCGGCCGCGGAGGCGTAGATGGGAATGTGGGTGACTCCTCGTCAATCGGAGTCGGCTGTGTCGCGCCCGCTACTCCGCCAGGGCCTGCGGTGCCTATCACTCGCCGATGTCCGGCTCCTGAAGCCGAAGACGGGGGGACTGTCGAACCTGGTTCGTCCGAGGGCGCCCGTGTGTCATCCGAGGCATCGCTGGGATCGGGCGACGCTGTTGGATTGATGCCAGAGACGTCGCCGCGAACCGGCGACACTGAACTTTCGAGAGGAGGATCGGGCTCACCGGGCGAGATTGCCGCCCCGCCGGCGAGGAACTCCTGCGGCACCTCGCGCAGGATGGGGACCAGCTGTGGCACCGAGAAGAGAATCAGCGCGATACCGACGATGCTGCCGAAGGCGGCAACGGCGAAACGCGGATTCACCTTCGCGGCGCGCGCCACAATTGACTCAGGACCCGAATTGAGAGACGACACTGTGGTTAGTAACCCGTGGGCACGGCGGTCACCGAACTGCACAAACTGTACCTCTACCCTCCCAACGTGAAGATCATCGCCATTGGCGGTATCGCCGGATCACCGGCAAGGGGCGACTGGCAGCGGGTCGGATCCGCGCGTGCGAAATCGGCGCCTTCCTGCCCACGGGGCCCCGCCGCCCGCCTATGGGCTGAGCCTCTCCGCTCCTCGACGCCGTCGCATTGACGGTCTTCGAGGGGAGGTACCGGCTTCGAGATCGCTGGTCCCGCACGAGCCCTCGATCAGACCGTGATCTACCGAATGGCCCTGTGAACGGCGTCGGGTGAGGGATGTGAGCTTCCCATGCCTGGACCGACTGGAATGAGCATGCCGATCGCCTGACGCCATGGTCCGACGAGCAGCTGGAAGGATTTCTC
>JBBJNX010000330.1:0-3153 GCA_037721115.1 Candidatus Limnocylindria bacterium | reverse complement strand
GCGCTGAACGGCCTTCTTCCAACCGCGGAACAGCTTCTCGCGCTTCTCCTCATCCATCTGCGGCTCGAAGCGTCGATCCAGCGCCCAGTTCTTGGTGACGTCCCCGGTGTCCTTCCAGAATCCGACCGCCAGCCCCGCCAGGTAGGCGGCACCGAGCGCCGTCGTCTCCGCGACCTCCGGCCGCTCGACCGCGACGCCGAGGATATCGGCCTGGAACTGCATGAGGTCGTTATTGACGACCGCGCCGCCGTCCACCTTGAGTTCCTTGAGCGTGACGCCCGAATCGGCCTGCATCGCCTCCAGCACCTCGCGCGTCTGGTAGGCCATCGAATCGACCGTGGCACGCGCAATGTGCTCGATCGTCGAGCCGCGGGTGAGGCCAACGATTGCGCCGCGCGCGTACTGATCCCAGTACGGCGCCCCGAGGCCGACGAAGGCGGGCACCATGTACACGCCGTCGGTGTCTGACACCTTGCCCGCCAGCTTCTCGACATCGGCCGAGCTGGTGATCACCTTGAGGCCGTCACGGATCCACTGGACGGCCGCGCCGGCGACGAAGACGGAGCCCTCGAGCGCATAGATCACCTTGCCGTCGTAGCCCCACGCGATGGTGGTCAGCAGGCCGTTCTCGCTCGGCACCGCTTCCTCGCCGGTGTTGATGAGCATGAAGGCGCCGGTACCGTACGTCTGCTTGGCCATGCCAGGCTCGAAGCACGCTTGCCCGAAGGTGGCTGCCTGCTGATCTCCGGCGCACCCTGCGATCTTCAGCGTGCCGCCCAGCAAAGTCGTCTCGCCGTAGACCTCGCTCGAGGGTCGCGGCTCCGGCATCATCGAGCGCGGGACGCCCATGATCCCGAGCAGCTCGTCGTCCCAGTCGAGCTTGTGGATGTCGAAGAGCAACGTCCGGCTGCAGTTCGTGTAGTCCGACACGTGGACCCGGCCCTCGGTCAACCGCCAGATCAGGAAGCTATCGACGGTTCCCGCGAGGAGCTCCCCCGCCTCCGCCTTCTCCTGCGCGCCGGGATTGTTCTGAAGAATGTGGCGAATCTTCGTGCCCGTGAAGTAGGCGTCGATTGGCAAGCCTGTCCGCTCCCGGAACATCTTCTCGTGCCCGGCAGCCTTCAGCTCGTCGCAATAGCCGGCAGTGATCCGGCTCTGCCAGACGATCGCGTTCTGGACCGGCTTTCCAGTGTTCTTGTCCCAGACGACGGCCGTCTCACGCTGGTTGGTGATGCCGATGGCGGCGATGTCATCGGGCGAGGCGCCCGCATCGGCGATGACCTGCTTGGCAACGGCCAGCTGCGAGTCCCAGATCGCCTCCGGGTCGTGCTCGACATGGCCGGGCGAAGGGAAGATCTGTGGGAATTCCTGGTTGGCGGTCTTGTGAATGGTGCCATCTGCGTTGAAGAGAATCGCTCGACTTGAGGTCGTGCCCTGGTCGAGCGCGAGAACGTACTTTGCCATGTCGATCGCTGCCTTTCTTACGGTGGTCGGACGGTGGTCAGAAGTCGCCGATCAGCTCTCCGCGACGGCGTCGCGGAGCGATTCGAACAGAATGGTGGTCGAGGTCGCGCCGGGGTCCTGGTGGTTCGCGGCCCGCTCGCCGAGGTAGCTTGCGCGGCCCTTGCGCGCCACGAGCGGCGTGATCCGATCGCGCCCCTCGGCAGCCGCCGTGGCCGCCGCAGTGAGCGCGGCGCCGATACCATCACCCGACGCCGCCTCGTAGGCATCGACGGCCGGGGACATGGCATCGACCATGGTCTTGTCGTCGAGCTCCGCCTTCCCGCGCTGCCGGACGCCGTCGAGCCCGGCCCGGAGCGCCTGTCCCAGCTCCTGCGGCGTCACGCTGGCGCGGTCGCTGAACGAGGTCGCGAGTCTCAGGAAGAATGTACCGTAGAGCGGTCCGGATGCACCGCCGACCGTCGAGATGAGCGTCATCCCGACGCCCTTGGCGAACCCGCCGAGATCGGCCTCGACGAGCTCATCGAGCTTGGCGCGCACCGCGCTGAAGCCACGATCCATGTTGATGCCGTGATCCGCATCGCCGATGGCCGAGTCGAGCTGCGTCAGCTCCTCCCTGCGCTCGCGAAGCCGATCAGCGAACGCTTCCAGGAAACGCCGCATGGCCGGGCCATCGAACGTGCTCATCGGCGCACGCAGGTCAAACGCCCCAGCGCAGGGCGGCGGTGTTGACCGGAGCGTCCCACAGGCGGGTCATCTCGTCGTCGAGCTTGAGCATGGTGATCGAGCAACCGGCCATCTCGAGCGAGGTGATGTAGCTGCCGACCAGGTTGCGTTCGATTGTCAGGCCGCGGTCGGCGCACATCTGCGCGACCTTGTTGTAGACGACGTATAGCTCGATCAGCGGCGTGCCGCCCATGCCGTTGACGAAGGCCAGAACCCGGTCACCGGAGCTGAACGGCAGGTCGTCCAGGATCGGCGTCAGAAGCGCCTCCGTGATCTCGTCCGCGCTGCCCATCTTGCGCCGCTCGCGTCCGGGTTCACCGTGGATGCCGACCCCGACCTCCATCTCGTCGTCACCGATCTCGAAAGTCGGCTTGCCCGCAGCCGGCACCGTGCTGCTGCTGAGCGCGATGCCCATGCTGCGCACGTTGTCCTGCACGCGCTGGCACAGGGCGGTGACCGCTGCGAGGTCCTGCCCCTCCTCGGCAGCCGCGCCGACGATCTTCTCGGCCAGGACGGTGCCGCCCACGCCCCGGCGGCCTGCGGTGTAGAGCGAATCGGTGACCGCCACGTCATCGGCGATGACTACCGCGGCGACCTCGATGCCGTCTGCCTGGGCAAGCTCCGCGGCGAGCTCGAAGTTCATGATATCGCCGGTGTAGTTCTTCACGATATGGAGTACGCCGGCCCCGCCGTCGACGGCCTTGGTAGCCGCCAGCATCTGGTCCGGAACCGGTGAGGTGAACACGGCGCCCGGACAGGCCGCGTCGAGCATGCCCAGACCGACAAATCCGCCGTGCATCGGCTCATGCCCCGAGCCACCGCCGGAGATCACCCCCACCTTGCCCTGGCGCGGCGCGTCGGCGCGCACCACCACGTTCGGCTCGATCACGCGCAGCAGATCGCCGTGCGCGGCGCTCATGCCTGCCAACGCCTCGTCGACCATGTCGTCCGCGGCATTCATCAGCT
>JBBJNX010000329.1:0-3155 GCA_037721115.1 Candidatus Limnocylindria bacterium | reverse complement strand
ACCGCGATCTCGAGGCGGACGCATCGCACGGCCACGGGCGGATCGTGCTTGTGATTGGCGGTCTGCGGAACGCGCACGATCCGTGCGGCGTCGGTCGCGGCGAGATCGCCGGCGAGCGCGCGGGCGAGCCGGCGGTTCGCACGCACGAGATGCGCGGGCGCGAGCGCAGTGCGCAGCGGCCAGATCGCGAGCGCGTGGCCGGGCGAGCCGGTCAGCAGCACAATCGACGGCGCCGGCGTGACGGCTTGCAGGCGATCTAAGGCGTCGGGCTCATCGAGGTCGGTCCACAATGCCCAGCCGCGATGCACGGCGTCCTTGGTGCCCTGCTGACGCACGCGAGGCGTCGCACCGACGTAGACGTCGCCTCGGCTGGCGAGGGCGCGGACGCGCTCCGCGATCGACTTGTGGGCGCGGACCGGCCACCACTCCTGCAGCATCGGTCCACCAGGGCGGCGCCAACGCAGCTCCAGCAGGCTCCCGACCGGCTCGTTGCCGCCGAGGGCAGCGATCTGCAGACGCAGGGCGTCGGCCTGCGGGATCGCGTCCTCTTTCCCGGCGTGCGCGACCACGGTCATCGGTCGCTCTCCCCGCTGGGCAGGCCGAGTAGCCCGATGCGCCACACGCCCGCCTCCGGGTCATAGGCGCCGTTGATCGCCGTCCACGCCTCCCCGAACGCCGCGGCCGTCCCAAAGCCCTCGCAGTGCGCCTCAGCGTCCGATAGCCACCCGAGCGCCATCTGATCCACGCTCGTCACAACAGCCTCGCCGATCCTGTGCTGTCCGCGGCCCGGACAGACCGCGACGACCTGGCCGACGCGGTAGCCGCAGCGGTCCTGAAACCACGGTGAGCGGGGGTTCGCCGACAGCAGGCGGCGGGTGACCGTCTTTCGGCCCGCCATGACGGCGGCGGCGAGTTCCGGGCGGAAGTTCACGGCGTGACTCCGGAGTCACGCCGGTGTTCCCTATAGGCGTTCAAGCTGAAGCAGATGCCCGCGGCCTCGAGCGGGTCCACGCGGACAACGTCGACGCGGTACTCGATTCCGAGCTGCTTAGCGGCGCGTATGCGCTGCCGACCGTCGATGACTCGCCCATGGTGGTCTGTGACGACGGGGACGAGCACACCGAAGCGGTCGATCGACTCCAGGAACTTCGTCCAGTCCTGCCCGGTGAGGTCGGGCAGCATCGCCTGCAGCTCGTCGAGGAGGTCGCCCTTCGGTGCCGCGAGATGGCGCAGCGCGCCCTCGATCCCCAAATGCGCGACGCCTTGCGCATCTGGGTGATTCGCGAGCCGCATGTACCCCTGCGCCGTCCGTGGTGACGCCGGGAAGTGCTCGGCGAGCCATGGCAGCCACTCGCCGTGCCGGACCTGCGCCTTGGCCTCGGCGAGCAGTTCGCCGCAGCGCACGGCGTGCTCGACCGCTGAAGCGAACGCCTGCTGCGCGGCCTCGTGCTCGCGGCGGATGTCGGCCGCGAGCGACGTGGTGACGGTGGTGGTCATGCGCGCGCAGCCCGCTCGTCGATCGTGCGCGCGAGGTCGCGCCACAGGCGGTCCCAGGTGGCGTTCGGCAGCCCGACGACGTGCGCGAGCCGCTCGGCGGGCGTGAGTCCCTGGCGCTCGAGGTGCCGCGAAAGCCGTGCGAGCACCGGTTCGCGCGGGAGCGCCGGCGGCTCCACGGCCCGGATGCGTCCGGCGACCGTCATCCTCGATCTCGGAGTACGCGGAGGATGTCGCTCAGGACGCGGCTGCGGCACGGCACGCGACCGGCCTCGAGCATCCGGAGGTACCGATCCGAGCATCCCGCGAGACGGCTGAGGTCTACCTGACTGAGTTTCGCTGCCTCCCGCTGCGCGCGAAGTGCATCACCCGGCGAGGCGGTACCATTTCCGGTGTCCATGGTGCCATCTTCCAGCAACACCGCGGAGAAAACCGACCCCAATTCGCTCCGCCCGGGGGGTCACCTGGTGGACTTGATACTGGCTGCCCAGAACGACGGGCGTCCCGTCTGGCAGCTTGAAGACGTCGTCATACCGAGACTGAAGCAGGTGGCCTATGGTCCGCAGCAGCGTGGCGACTATGCGCTGGTCACTCCTGCCGAGGAGGCGTGGAACGCCCGCGGGCGGCCGTTTCTGCGCCCGCAGCTCGCGGCCGTGCTCGATTGCCAGAGCGTCGATTCGTTTCAGCAGCTACTCGCGAAGCCGTCAGCAAGGATTCAGGCCCGTCATCTTTCAGCGGCTGCGTTTCACGATGTGCTCGGCTGGCCGCTGGCGGGTAAGCCGGGCGTTCCGTTCACCGAAACCATTGCGCATCACCTGGGCCTTGATGGCGGCCGGCGGTCGGCGAGCCAGGCGGTTGAGAGTGGTCGCGAGCTCTGGCGGAAGCTGGCAGCGTGGCCCTGGTGGCCGCTGGGACGGCTCGGGTACATCCGAGGGCCACTGCCCGAGGAGTGGTGGATGCTGCCCTACGTCTCCGCCAACTTCGATGCGTGGCGTGACCCGCAGGCCTTCGTCTTAGCGCAGAGCAAGGTCCGCTGGCCGTCCCCGGACCGGAACGCTGCTTAGGCCACACAAGGGAAGATGCCATGCAGAAGGTGACGGTCGAGGACATCGAGTTCGGTGTCGAGGAAGATTCTTCTCTGACGAGGCCGCGTCCGATCGAGCGTTGCAGCGCGTCAGAGAGAAGCTCAAGGCCAGCGATGACATGGGGGTCTATCGTGTCCAAGCGCTGGTGGCCACTGAAGATCGTGATGTCGGCGATTGGATGGTCGCGCTCGTGGCGCCAACGGCCGAGGTGACCGAGCTCCTCAAGCGCGTTGAGATCGGCGGCGTTTCGGCGCAGTTCACCATGCTGAGCTACAGACCTTCGCGATGCGCAACCTGCGCGTGATCGCAGATGGGCCGCAGTCTTTCAATGCTCGCTACGGTGGCGGCGCTGCGGCTATCGACGCCGAGGGCCGCGTGAGCCCGCGTAAGCGCCCGCAGGGCTAGGCCGCGGGGTACCTCGCGGGTACATCACGGGTACATCGGCGTCCGCTGAGCCGTCTCGCCGCCCGCCGAAGCCCCCGTATTCATTGGACTCGGCGGACTCGGCGGACTGGTGAGAGTGGTTGTGGTCCAGGTGGTCGCGGGTTCGAGTCCCGTCGCTCACCCTTGCGAAGT
>JBBJNX010000328.1:0-3156 GCA_037721115.1 Candidatus Limnocylindria bacterium | reverse complement strand
GCTCGCAGCGGATGACGTCGCCCGCATCGACTTCGTCCGAGGTCTCCGCATCCTCTTGCGGATCGAGCCCCAGCTCGATGAGCTGGCCACGCAGCGTCGTCAGTGACAAGTCCTCGCATTCCGGCACGCTCACCAGCGCGATCGACGGACCGGGGGTCGGCGTCACGCCCCCGCCGCCGAGGAGCTGAGCGGCCAGGAACCCGATGGCGCCGAGCAGGACGATTCCCAGGACGGCGAGCAGCCAGATCCACCACGGCTGGCCCTCGTCGTCCCGTTGACGGTCGTAGGGATCGACACGGCGTGATCGCGGCGCAACCGGGAGGCGGTCAGCCGGGCGCGTCACACGCGGCGGGATGTAGACGGTCGGCTCGCCGGCGGGCGGGGTGGTGGCAACGGCCACGCCGGCGGCGGCGACCGCGTGAGGCGCGTCCGGGTCTCGTCGCCAAACGCGAAGCGTCTCAGCGAACGCGCCCGCATCGGGGAAACGTTCCGATGGCTCCCTGGCAAGAGCGCGCATCAGGATCGCCTCCAGGCCGGGCGCGACGGGATGCCCGATCGACGACGGACTTGGCGCATCCTCGCTGAGCCGCTTGAGGGCCACCGCCGCAGCCGAGTCCGCCTCAAACGGACGTTTCCCGGTCAGCATCTCGAACAGCACGATGGCGAGCGCGTAGACGTCGGAGGCGCCGGTGACCTCGTCCCCGCGCGCCTGCTCCGGGCTGAAATAGTGGACCGATCCGAGTGTCGTACCGGTGACGGTCATGGAGGCCTCCGCCACGGCGCGGGCGATGCCGAAGTCGGTGACTTTCACGTCGCCGCCGTCGGTGATCAGGATGTTGCCGGGCTTCACGTCGCGGTGGACGATGCCCTTGCGATGGGCGACCTCGAGCGCGCCGGCCACACCGATCGCGATGCGCACCGCGTCGTCAACCGAGAGAACACCGCGGTCGTGGAGGACGGCCGACAGGTCGCTTCCTTCGATGAGCTCCATGACGATGTACTGCTCGCCATCGGCGCCATCGGTGCCGTAGTCGTAGACGCTGACGATGTTCTGGTGCGAGAGGCCGCCGGCCGAGCGCGCCTCCTGCTTGAAGCGGGCAGCGAAGCCGGCATCGGCGCTGAACTGCGGGCGGAGGAGCTTGACGGCGACCTCGCGGTCGAGCTGCTCGTCGACGGCGCGCCAGATCGTGGCCATGCCGCCCTCGCCGAGCGGGGCGATGAGGCGGTAGCGGCCGCTGATCAGCCTGCCGATCATCTCCACGTCGGGGTCAGTCTCGCAGGTCGAGGCCGCGGATGTAGGAGCGGAACTCGTCCGCGTCATCCGATTCGAGGCCGACGGCGACGTTCGCCTTCAGCCACCCGAGCCGGGTGCCGGCATCGTGCCGGGTGCCCTCGAACTGGTACCCGAAGACCGGCTGCTCCTGGATGAGGCCGCGGATCGCATCGGTCAGCTGAATCTCGCCGCCGGCGCCACGGTTGGTCTGCTCGAGCACGTCGAAGATCTTGGGCGTCAGGACGTAACGGCCGAGGACGGCAAGGTCGGATGGGGCATCGTCGATGGACGGCTTCTCGACCAGGTTGCGGATCTCGACCACTCGGCCTTCCTCGCGCAGCGGCTCCAGGATGCCGTACCGGCTGACCTCCTCGCGAGCCACGCGCTGAACGGCCACGACCGACCCTCGATGCGCAAGATGGGCATCGATGAGCTGCTTCGTCACCGGCTCCCCGGCGGGATTGAGCATGACGTCGTCGGAGAGGAGCACGGCGAACGGCTCTTCCCCGACCAGGTCCTTCGCCATCAGGACAGCGTGGCCCAGACCGAGCTGCTCGCGCTGATGAACGAACGCGACGGTGCCGAACTCGCTGATGCGCCGGATCGTGCGCAGCATCTCGATGTCGCCCCGATCCTCGAGCCAGCGTTCGAGCGATTGGTTGGAGTCGAAGTGGTCCTCGATGGCGCTGCGTCCCGTGGCGATCACGATGATGATCTGATCGATCCCGGAAGCGGCCGCCTCCTCCACGGCGTACTGGATGATCGGCCGGTCTACGAGCGGCATCATCTCCTTGGGAATCGCCTTGGTGGCGGGGAGGAAGCGGGTGCCGAAGCCAGCGGCGGGCAGGACGGCCTTTCGGACGCGCACGGTAATCGAAGTACTCCTCACTGCGGATGGTGCCGGCGCAGCGTTGTCGGGTGGTCACACGCGCGCGGCGGCGGATCGGTTCTCTTCGGGGACGCGAGTATACCAACCGACGTTGCACGGACCCTGCCGCGGCCCAGGACGGTACAATCTCGCGGCCGATGATCAAGTCGCTTGTCAGAACCTTCCGCGGTCCCAGCCGCGATCCGCGGATGACCTATATCAGCCGTCCCATGCCACGCGATCTGCGCGACGAGGACGTCGTTGCGGCGCTCGGGTTGGCGCTGGCCGACGATGCCAATCCGGCGTACCTGGTCGAAACCCTGCCGGCCGCCCTGAAGCAGGTGACCGGGCGCGATCTCCAGGTGATGGACCGATCCGTCCGCGACGTCACCGGGGCGTTCAGCAAGGTCCAGGTCATGATCCGTGACGGTGACGTTGGCCGCTGGCCCGGCTACGACGCGATGTCGTACCCATTGTTGGCCTCCTCGGCTAAGGCCGAGGAGACGCGCGCGGCGATCGTCGCCGCCGATGCGTCAGCCGGGGAATCCGAGGCGCCGGCGGGGCCCAAGCCTGGCTGGGAGCCACCGCCACCGGTGGCGCGCCGCTGATGGGCCGCCAGAACGTCCCGCGCGATCAGTGGCTCGAGCTCGGCCACGAATGTCCGCACTGCGGCGAGCAGATCACTGAAGCCGACGTCCACGCTTGGCGCCCGATGCCGGAGGATCCGAAGCTGTTGCTGCTCTACTGCCGGAACTGCGGCGACCGCGTCGAGATCAACCACATCTGATCGGGTCCTGCGTGACGCCGCCGGCTCTCTCGCAGGATATTCGTGCTAGCGTCGCGCGTCGGAATTGCCTTGGCGGTTGCGTGCCTCTGAGCGATCACGCGGTGCGTCAGGTGCGCCACAGACACCGCGCGTATATACGGACATATGCCGCGGCGCAAAAGAAGAAGTCCATTGCGGCGCGAGACACTAGTGGTATGAGCGAGCTTCGGCGACCGATCGAAGCTATCT
>JBBJNX010000327.1:0-3174 GCA_037721115.1 Candidatus Limnocylindria bacterium | reverse complement strand
GCGTCACGAATCTCTACGGGATCAGCAACGCAACTCAGATGGCCGTGCCGACCGCTACAGGATTCGTGCTGCTGGGCGCGGGGCTCATCACCGCCCGGCCCGACGTTGGTCCGGTGCGTCTGATGGCGAGTGAGGGGCCTGGCGGTTCACTCGTGCGAGGCGTCCTTCCTCTGGCGGTCGGTGGGATCGTCCTGCTTGCGGTCCTGCGCCTGGCCGGCCAGGCGGCGGGGCTCTATGGAACGCAGGTGGGCACGTGGCTATTCGTCTCATGCGTGATCGCCATGCTGATCCCCCTCGTTTGGCGGGTGGCCTGGTCGTTGGACGAGGCGGATGCGGAGCGCCGGGACCTGGCTCAGGACAACGAGGCGATCCTGAATTCCGCCGGCAGTGGAATCTTCCGAGTCGATGGCAACGGCTGCTCGACTTTCGTCAACCCGGCTGCCGCGGAGATGCTCGGCTGGCCCGAAGCTGAACTGCGTGGCCAGCACATGCACTCCGTGTGCCACAAGCACGCGGACGGCACCACTTGTCGCGTCGATGATTGCCCCACCTTCGACGCTTTCAGCAACGGTCAGGTTCACCACAGAGCCGACGAGCTGTTCTGGCGACGGGACGGAAGCAGGTTCGACGTCGAATACACGAGCGCTCCCGTGCGCGAGAGCGGCCGTGTGGTCGGGGCGACCGTAGTTTTCAGCGACATCAGCGAACGCCGTTCCACCGAGCGTGAGCTGGCCGACAAGCGGATTGCCCTGGAGCGGTCGAATGCCGCGCTCGAAGAGTTCGCGGCGGTGGCCGCCCACGACCTCAACTCACCGATGTCCACCGTCGCCGGGTTCGCCGATCTACTCGAGGTCAGGTACGCCGAGCAGATCGGTGACGAGGGCCGCGATTACCTTCGACGCATCAGCCGCAGTGTGGCACGCAGCCAGGCGCTGATCAGGGACCTACTCGCCTTCACGCGCGCCGACCGCGTCGACATCGAGCCGCGGGCGGTGGACATGGATGCCGTGGTCGAGGATGTCCTGCTGGCCTTGAGCCGTGCCATCGACGAGAAGGGAGTCAGGGTCGATGTCGCCGGCCTGCCACCCGTCCTCGGGGATGCGATGCAGCTTCAGCAGCTGATCCAGAATCTCATCTCCAACGCGATCAAATTCAGCGATGCCGAGACGCCGGTCGTCGAGGTCGCAGCCGAGGCCCGCAGCGGCATTTGGAGCTTTTCGATCACCGACAATGGCTTGGGGATCCCGCCCGCGAGACGGACGGAGGTCTTCGCCGCTTTCAAGCGGGTCCATGGTCGGGACATCGAGGGCACCGGGATCGGCCTCGCGATCTGCCAGCGCATCGTGGAGCGCCACGGTGGTGAGATCCACGTTGAGGCGGGGATCGACGGCGGCAGCAGGTTCGTCTTCACGTTGCCCGGCGTGGACGCCGCACGAGCGGTGCGAACCGAGAGGATCCTGGAGGCGGCTGGAACCTGAGGCGGTTCTCCGACTCAGTGACGCAGGACGCTTCGAATCCCGGCGATGATCTCGTCGTTGCTGCTGCTCTTCGGCAGCATGCCGATGGCCCCTGAACTGAGCATGTCGTACGAGGCCTGGATCGGATCACCGGCGGTGAAGGCGATGATCCGCACGTCATCGCAGGAATCCGAAATTCGTTTGGCGGCACTCCCGCCGCCGCCGGGCATCATCCAATCCAGAACGGCCACATCCGGCCCGAGGGCTTGCGACATCCGCACGGCCCCGTCCGCATCCTCGGCCGCTGCAACCACCGTCATCCCCTCTTCAGCTTCGATCACGGCTTGGAGAAGGGCGCGCTTGTCCTCTTCATCGTCAGCGATGAGAACCCGAATGGGTCCGTCCCGTCCCTCCATGCGGTCGAGACTAGCCGAAGTCGCCTCACTCCTCGACCAAATCCCGCATCGCTCTTGGGGTGAGGCGCCGAGCCGGATCAGGAGCTTGCCGGCGCGACCCTCGAAGAGCTCGTTCTTCCTCGTCGCCCCGGCGACGAGGCGGCCGATCCGCTCGGCTCGACTGGGCTGGGTCGGGATCTGCGGCCCGTCATGATTCCTCGATGCAGGTCGCAACACACGATGGTTCGTTCCACGCCGACGAGGTCTTCGCGATCGCGGCACTCGGCCTCCTCTCTGAGCCCGGAGAGGTGGTTCGGACTCGTGACCCCGATCTTCTTGCCGCTGCCGACCTGCGCGTCGACGTCGGCTTCCGCTTCGAACCGTCCGCCGGTGACTTCGACCACCATCAGCGAGACTTTGACCTGGTCCGGGACAACGGCGTCGGGTACGCCTCCTTCGGTCTCGTGTGGCGTGAGTTCGGAAGGCAGATCTGTGCCGGCGACCAGGAGGTCGCCGACGCTGTCGAGGGGTCACTGGTGCAGGCTGTCGACGCCAACGACACGGGCCAGCGGATCACGGAGTCGTTGATCGAGGGCGTGCCCCCGATGACGGTCCATGCCGTCATCGGCGGTTTCCATCTGGTCCGCCCGCGCACCGACGAGGAACGCGAGCGCTTCGACGCCGCGGTTGAATTGGCCGGCGGCGTCCTCGCGCGAGAGGTCGAGTCCGCTGCGGCAGGCCGCAGGGCGGTTCACGTCGTTCGCGATGCAATCGCGGCTGCCAAGGACCCGAGAATCTTGTTTCTGCCGGACAACGTCCCCTGGAAGCAGATTGTGGCAACCGAAGCGCCCCATGCCCTCTTCGTCCTCTATCCGAAGCGCCAGGGGTTCGGAATCGAGACGGTCCCGGCTGAGCTGGGTACCTTCGAGAACCGGCGCGATCTCCCAGCTGCGTGGGCCGGTCTGGAGGATGCCGATCTGGCAAGGGTGACCGGCGTCGATGACGCTCTATTCTGCCATTCAAAGCGATTCCTCGCAGTGGCACGGTCGCGCGAGGGGGCTGCGCGACTGGCCGCGCTGGCGCTCGAGGCCGCGTCCGGGAAGTGACCGCTTCTCGGCCGAGCCGTCCGCTTCGCCGTTACTCCGACAGCCCGGCGGCTTCCAGGGCCGTATCAAGGTCGCGGCCCCATTCAAGCCGTACGACCTTGCCGTCCTGGAGCGTCCAAGCGTGCGCCTCTTCCTGATGGATCTCTTTCTCGGTCCCGCGAAGACCAGACTGCCTCAGAAGGATTGACCAGCTCGACGTCCGGCGAGAGCAGCGAA